>SHXF01000141.1 GCA_009693435.1 Betaproteobacteria bacterium
TGGCTCCCCGACCAGGGCTCGAACCTGGGACCTGCGGATTAACAGTCCGGAGCTTGCAGTCCGGCGGTCGCCGTCCGAGTCATGCGGCGCTCGGCTGCGCACCGCAGCCACCGCCCGCAACCAGCCCGCAGCGAATAATCTCCCGCGCATCAATCCGCCGTAAACCCCGATGCCCTGACGTTAGGACCCCAGCGCTCGATGTCCGCCCGCATGATGGCGGCAAATTCCGCAGGCCCGGCGTAGGCTGGTTCGTTGCCGGATCGGAGAAAATTTTCGATCACCTCTTCGGTTTTCACCGCGGCCGCGATCGCGTCGCTCAACCGGGCAATCGTTTCCGGCGGCGTCTTCGCCGCGACGAAAAATCCCAGCCAGGGTTCCACCGCAATGTCCTTGAAGCCCGACTCGATCAGGGTCGGCGCGTTGGGCAGGAAGCGCGAGCGGCGTGCGCCGGTGACGGCGAGCACGCGGATCCGCCCCGCCCTTGTAATGCACCGGCGTCAGTTCCACGCCGGATGCGCGCGACAGCATGACGCCGGTCAGGTGCGGCGTTCCGCCCGCCGAGGTGGTGGCGTAGGTGGCCTGTTTCGGATTGGCTTTGGCCCATTGCAGGAATTCGGCAAGCGATGTGACGCTCGCCGGCAGCATCGGCCCGGCGCTTACCGCGAGCGTCGATTTGGCGCAGATGGCGACCGGGGCGAAATCCCGGACCGGGTCGTAACTCAGTTTGCGATGGCTGTGCGGAAACACCGTCATCCGGAAATCCGGCGTGAACAGGATGAGGCTGCCATCGGCATCGCCGTTTTTCACCAGGTCGACTGCAATCTGGCCATTGGCCCCGGGACGGTTTTCCACGATGACCGCCGGTGCGTAGCTGCCGCGCAGCCGCTCCGCGATAAGGCGGGCGATCACATCCGTTCCGCCACCCGCGGCGGCGCCGACGATGATGCGCACCGTCTTGTTGCCGGCCTGCGCCAGCGTTCCAGACGCAAAGCCAGTGAGCGCGGCGGCAGCCGTGCCCGCGGCGGAATGGACCAGGAATCTGCGACGTGTTGGCATGGGCGGGATCCTTCATTCAGGAAATGGGCAGTCGCATTCTTGGGGCAGCCTGCTGTGTGCGCCATCAAATGTTCAGGGTTCAGCTACATCGCGGTGACGCCGGCAAAGCTCAGATCGCGCCCTGCGCCCGCAGCGCCGCCAGCCCCGCTTCGTCATAACCCAGCGCCGCGAGTATCGCCCCGGTGTCCTCACCCAACGCCGGCGGCGGCAAACGCATCTGCGGCGGCGTTTCGCTCATGCGTATGCCGCTGTTCACCAGGCTGATCGGGCCCATCTTCGGATGGGTCATCTCCACCTGCATGCCCAGGTGCGTGATCTGCGGATGTTCGAACACTTCCTTGAGATTCAGGATCGGCGAGACCGGCACATCGCGCGCGTTCAACACCGTCAGCCAGTGGTCCCGCGCCTGCGTGGCAAAGCGTTCCTGCAGGATCGCATGCAGCGCATCGAAATTGCGGATGCGCGCCTCGAGGTCGAGGAAGCGCGGATCGTCCACGAGTTCGGGCCGCTCCACGCAGGTTGCGACGCCCTGCCAGAATTTCTGCGGCGAAGAAAGATGGATGACGAAGGGCAATTGGTCGGAGCCGAGGAAGCAATAGACCTGCGCCATGTGGGCGCGCGCTTCGCGGTCGGGAATTTCCCCGGTTGCCAGGTAGCGGGCGCCGCTCTCGCCGCTGAACGAGACGGTGGCCTGCAGCAGCGAGGTCTCCACCTTCTGGCCGATGCCATGGCGCGCGCGAGCCAGCAAGCCGCCTTGTATCGCGTAGCAGGCGTACATGCCGGTGAGCAGGTCGGATAACGGCGCGCCCAGGCCGGTCGGATTCTTCATGTCGATCAAGAGGCTCATCAAGCCGCCCATCGACTGGCCGATGGTGTCGTAGCCGGGACGGTCGCGGTACGGGCCGTCGGAGCCGTAGCCCGAAATGGAGCAGTAGACAATTTTCGGATTGATCGCGCGCACCGCCTCAAAGCCGATGCCGAGGCGCTCACCGACCCCAGGCCGCATGTTTTCGATGACGACGTCGGCGCCCTTCGCGAGCTGCATGAACACTTGCACGCCGGCGGGCTTCTGGATATTCAAGGTGAGGCTTTTCTTGTTGCGGTTCAGCGCGCAGAAGGTCGGGCTGTAGGCGTCCGTGCCCCATCCCCGGAACGGATCGCCCTGGCCGGGGACTTCGATCTTGATGATTTCCGCGCCGAGATCGGCGAGCAGCATGGACGCGAACGGACCGGTGATGTAATTCGCGACTTCGAGAATCCTGATGCCGTCGAGCGCCCCGGGCTTGCGTCCCGCCTCTGTCATGCCGCTGCCGCCCTCGGCCGAAACTTCGGCAAGCGCATCCCGCCGCCGATTTCCTCGAACACCACTTCCACCGGCATGTCGCAGCGCAGCGCCTCCGGCGCGATGCCTTCAATGCCGGTGAGAAGCCGCGGGCCTTCCTCCAGCTCGACGCAGACGACCGCATAGGGCACATCGCCCTTGAACGCGGGGTGGTAGGCGCGATGGAACACCACGTACGACCAGACCTTGCCGCGCCCCGAGGTGGCCTTCCACTCGAATGCGAGCGAGCTGCACTCGGGGCAGATCACGCTCGGCGGAAAGCGGCTGGCGCCGCATCCGCTGCACTGCTGCAGCATCAGTTCGCCGCGCCTGGCCGCGTCCCAGAAGGGCTGCGACTCTTCGGAGGGCACCGGTATCGGTTTCGCGTAGTCCATGGCCTTACCTTCTGAGAATCAAGGTGGAGTGGCAGACGGCGTTGCCGCCGTTGCCGCTCACCACGGCGATTTCGGCATCGGGAACCTGGCGTCCTTCGGCCTGGCCGCGCAGTTGGCGTACGGCTTCTGTGATCTGCAGCATGCCCTCGACGTAGGCCTCCGAGAGCATGCCCCCCGAGGTGTTGGTCGGCAGCGCCCCGCCCAGCTCCAGGCGGCCGTTCGCAACGAAGGCGCCGCCCTCGCCCTTTTTGCAGAAGCCGTAATCCTCCAGGGTCGCTAGCACGATGTAGGTGTAGGAGTCGTAGAGCTGCGCGGTGTCGACGTCGGCCGGGGTGATGCCGGCCATGCGGAACGCCCGCGCGCCGGACTCCTTCGCCGCGAGTTCGGTCAGGTGGTTGCCCCAGGTCCAGCCGCGCGAATGGTTGGCGCGCCCCATGCCCATCACGTGGACGGGCGGCTGCCTGAGGTCCTTCGCCCGCTCGGCCTTCGTCACGATCAGCGCGGCCGCGCCGTCGCTCGTCAGGCAGCAGTCGAGCAGGTGGAACGGCCAGACGATCCAGCGTGAGCGGTGATAGTCATCCAAGGTCATCGGCTCCTTCATCTGCGCGAGCGGATTCAACAGTGCGTGCTTGCGGAACGCCACCGCGATCGCGCCCAGCTGGTTGTGCGTGGTGCCGTACTCATGCATGTGGCGCGTCATGCCGAGGGCGTGATGGGCGGTGGCGCCGAACATGCCGAATTCCGGGCCGAATTCGTTGGCGGTCTCCATGCCCTCGTCCCCGCGCCGGGTGGCGCGCTTGTCGCCATGGAGGCAGAGCACCGTCTCGCACATCCCCGCTTCGATGGCCATCATTGCGGTCTGCACCAGCAGCGGCGAGGTGGCGCCGCCCGCCGAGATGGACAGCCCGAACGCGGTGTCGATGCCCAGCTGTTCGGCGACGCGCTGATGATGCACGCGCACCGCGCCCATCAGGTGGCTGTGGGTGACGATGCCGTCGATGTCCGTTTTCTTCAGCCCGGCGTCCGCCAGCGCATTGTGCACGGCCGTCATCTGCAGGCCGTAGTCGCTTATTTCCGGCACCTTGCCGATGCGGCTCTGGCCGATGCCGGCGATCGCGTATTTGTCTTTCATGGCTAGCCCGGTTGATCTGCGGTAAGTTGGTTCGGATTCGTTCAGGAATACAGCACGAGGGACGGAGAATACTCAATGAAATGCATCACCGCCATAGCGCTTTTTTTATTTTCATTCGCAGCCGCAGCGCAGGACAAGTACTCGCCAAGGCCGATTCAATTGCTGATTCCGCTCGCGGCCGGCACCTCGGGCGTGGGCACTACCACGAGTCTCGCTAATTGATTGCGAACTGGCGCCCTTCGACAGGCTCAGGGCGAACGGCGCCGGATCAATCCGTTCGGGCTGAGCTTGTCGAAGCCCTCGATTGCAAGAACGAGATTCGACATGCCCGCTTGGACCGGCGCCCTTCGACAGGCTCAGGGCGAACGGATGACAGGCTCAGGGCGAACGGAATCGGATAAATCCATTCGCGCTGAACCTTACTTTCTGCTCTTGAGATGCCGGACGATCTGCTCCGGGCGGATCGGGGTTTCATTGATCTCGATGCCGAACATGGCCAGTGCATCGCACACTGCGTTCGCCAGTGTCACCGGCGGCGCGATCGCGCCGCCCTCGCCGAGACCCTTGACCCCCAGGGGATTCAACGGCGTGGGAATCTGCTGGTGCACCAGTTTTACGTCGGGCATGTCGGAGGCGCGCGGCATGGTGTAGTCCAGGAAGGAGCCGTTCTGCAACTGGCCTTCGCTGTCGTAGCCGATCTCCTCCAGCAGGCCGCCGCCTATGCCCTGCGCGACGCCGCCGATGATCTGGCCGTCGGCGAGCATCGGATTGACCACGGTGCCGCAATCGTGGGCCACCGCATACTGCTCGATGGCCACGCGGCCGGTTTCCGCGTCCACCTCGACGATGGCGGCGTGCGCCGCGTAGGCCCAGGTCACCGTCGGCGGCTCGTAATAGAAGGTTTCCTCCAGTCCGGGCTCCAGTCCGCCTTGACGGACCCTATCCCAGCCGCGCGAATTGCGGGAGAGGTCGGCGAAGGAAATCGACGCCCCCGGCGCGCCGACCACGCCAACTCCGCCGTCGCGCAACTCCAGGTCGACCGTGGCGCATTCCAGCAGCACCGAGGCGATGTCGAAGCACTTCTTACGCAGCCGTTCGCTGGCGAAGTGTATGGCCGAGGACAGGTTCACCGTGCTGCGACTGGCGACGGTGCCGAATCCCATGGGAATCGCAGCCGTGTCTCCCAGCGTGACGACGACGTTTTCCGGCGCGACCTGCCACCAGTCGGCGGCCACCTGCGCGAAGATGGTTTCCATCCCCTGTCCCTGCGAGGCGACGCCGGAACAGACGTGGATCTTGCCCGAGGGGTCGATGCGTATCGTCGCCCCCTCGAAGGGTCCGGCGCCGGTGCCCTCGGTGTAGCAGCCGATGCCCAGGCCGAGGTAGCGGCCTTCTTTGCGAAGCGCAGCCTGCCGCGCGCGAAACGCCTCGACCCCGCCCACTGCCTCCAGCGCCTTCGCCAGCGCACCGGGATAGTCGCCGCTGTCGTAGACGATGGGCACGCCGTCGCGGTACACCATGCCCAGGGAATACGGCATCTCGTCGGCGCGGATCATGTTGCGGCGCCTCACCTCGGCGGGCTCCAGTCCCAGCGTTCGCGCCACCAGGTCCATGAGCCGTTCGGTCACCTGCACGGCCTCGGGGCGCCCGGCGCCGCGGTACGGGGCGTTGGGCACCTTGTTGGTCGCGGCGATACGCGCGGTCACGGAGAAATTCGGAATCCTGTACGGCCCCTGCAGGTGCGCCGCGGTGTTCACCACCGGCGACACGCCCAGCGGGTTGTACGCGCCGCAATCCATGACGTAGCGGTCGTGGAACGCAAGAATGCGGCCCTCGCCGTCGAAGCCGATCTCGACATCGTGGACCTGGTCGCGCGAATGGCAGGAGGAGAGGAAGTGCTCGCTGCGATCCTCTATCCAGCGCACCGGGCGGCGCAGTTTGCGCGACAGGAAAGCGACGATCAGTTCGTCGGGATAGACGTGTCCCTTTACGCCGAAGCCCCCGCCCACGTCCGGCGCAATGCAGCGCACGCGGAACTCGGGCAGGCCGAGGGTCGCGGCGACTTCGCGGCGCACCCAGTGCACCACCTGGGTCGCCGACCAGATGGTGATGGAATCGGTGCGCAGGTCGTAGCTGCTCACCGCGCCGCGGCACTCGATCGGCATGGCTGCGTAGCGATGATGGCGGAAGATCTTGCGCAGCGTATGCGGCGCAGCGCGCAGCGCCTGGGCCGCGTTGCCCTTGTCGATCGAGAAGCCGCCGATGAGATTGGTGCCCAGATGCGCGTGCAGCACCGGCGCGCCTTCCTGCAGTGCCGTGTCCGGATCGATCACGACGGGGAGGGGTTCGAGGTCGACGACGACAAGCTCCGCTGCGTCCAGCGCGGCCATGCGGCTCTCTGCCACCACCACCGCGACGCCCTCGCCGACATGGCGCACGCAGTCCGTGGCGAGCAGCGGCTGGCGCGGATTGAGAATCTTGTGCTGCACCTGCGAAGTCCATTTTTTCGGCAGCGCCGCCTGGTTGTCGCGCAAGGTCGGCAGCTCGCGCACCAGGTCGGCGCCGGTGAGCACCAGCACCACGCCGGGGGCCGCCGCGGCGGCCGAGGTGTCGATGGCCCGGATCTTCGCGTGGGCATGGTCGCTGCGCACGAACGCCACGTGCAGCATCCCCGGCAGTTCGATGTCGGCGACGTACTGGCCCTGGCCGAGCAGCAGCCGCTGGTCCTCGCGTCGCAGTACGGATGTTCCGACGAAACCCACGTTCACCACCCTTCGCGTATGAATTCGATGATTTCGCGCCCCAGCCGGTCTTCCGCCGTGTTGAGATGGGAGATCGCGGAATTGTGATTGTGGCCGGCGAGCCAGACGAGGCGCGGCGCGCGCCGCCTGGCCGATGCCAGTCTGTGAAACAGTTCCGCGCCGTGCATGTCGAGCAGCGGGTTTTCGTATTGCGCGAGGGCGATCATCGTCGGGACGCTGTCCGGCGCGACATGCGAGACCACCGAGCCGCGCTCCATCAATTGCGCATCGTCACCGAAATAGGCCTTCACCTTGGTCGCATTGGGATTGTCCGCAAAGGTTTCGATGCGCACTCGCCCCGACACCGTGATGAAGCCGCGTATGCCCGAGCCTTCCGGCGGATGGAAGCGCCTGTCATAGGCATAGCAGCCGGTGTGCGTGGCCCCGGCGGAATGGCCCATGAGAAAAATGCGCTCCGGGTCGCCGCCGAAACGCCCGGCGTTTTTGCGCGCCCAGGCCACGGCCGCGGCGACGTCTTCGGTCGCGCACGGATACTTGAATTCCGGGGCGAGTCTGTATTCCATGTTGATGCCGAGCACACCGTGCCGGGCGAGGTACCAGCACACGTTGGAGTAGATCTCGCTTGATCGGTCCTTGTTGCCGTTGACGAAGGCCCCGCCGTGGACAAACACCACCACCGGAGAATTCGCGGCGCCCCGTGGCGCGTAGACATCCAGCACTTGGCGTGGATGCGCGCCGTAGGCGATATCCCGGGTCACGCTGCCTTCCTTCGGGGCGGTCGCCAGGAGCTCGGAAAAGCCGTCGGCCATCAGCTTGCTGTGCTGCGTGATGGCGCTGCCCCACACCGGCCCGACTTCGGCCATCAGTTTTCGCAGCGACGCGGGGATTTCCGGCGGCATGGAACTCATGATGCGGCGCTCATGGCTGCGGCGCTGGTGCGTGTCTCATGCGATCAGGCCTTTTTCTGCGAGGCTTCCCACTCCCGGATATGGGCATCGCGGTTCTTGTTGAGGTCGGGATCGGCGTAGCCCATGAGGTCGGGCTTGCCCTTGCCGACCATGACCTGGATATAGATGGGTTCGAGCGTGTTGTTTTGATAGCCGTGAATGACGCCCGCCGGGCAGGACACGCAGTCCCAGGGGCCGAGCACCGCTTCGGTGCGTTCGCCGGACTCGCTCTCGAAGAACACCATCAGGTGCCCTTTCAGCACGAAGAACACCTCCTCCACCTCGTGCGTGTGCGAGGCATTTCCCTGTCCCGGCGGCACGTGCATGATGGAGAGCGTAAAGGCGCCCGAGGGAATGATGTTCATGTCCGGCTTGCCGCTGGTGTTGCCGATGAAGCGGTGCTGCGCGCGCCGCCAGCCCTCGATCGCCGCATCCGCGAATGCGTGCCAGTCGGGCTTGCGCTCGCCGAAGCGGGCGACGTATTTCCTGGCAATCTCCTGGGTCGACATGCCGACCACCGCCGGGTCCATCTTGTGTACCGCTTTCAATTCAGCCATGGCGTTCTCCTTTTTCGATCCGATCTGTTTGTGGAAGCACCCAGTTTGTGGAAGCACCCAGTTTGTGCAAACACCCATCAAGCGTCCATTCCTGAAAAATAGCAGGCGAGTTTCCCCTGATGTGGGGGACAGAGAAGGGGGCGTCGCCCCCTTTTCGTCAGTTGGCGCCGACCAGTCCGGCCGCCTTGACCACCTTCGCCCATTGAGCCAGCTCCTGCCTGATCTTCGCCGCGAACTGCTCGGGCGTGGTGCCGTCGGTGGTGAAGCCGCGCGCCTGCAGGCCCTGCGAGATTTCTGCTGTCGCCAGGATGGCGGCGATCTCCTTGTGCAACCGCGCCACCACCTCGGGCGGCGTCCCGGCAGGCGCGAGCATGCCGTACCAGGAAGTCACCTCGAAGCCGGGATAGATCTCGGCGATGGCAGGCAGGGGCAGCAGCGCCGAACGCTGCGTCGTGGTGACGGCCAAGCCGCGCAGTTTTCCCGACTGGATGTGCGGCGCGGCGCTGGAGACCGTGAGGAACAGCATGTCGATCTGCCCGCCGATCAGGTCGGTCATCGCCGGGGGCGCGCCCTTGTAGGGTACGTGCACGATGTCGAGGCCGGGGATGGCAGATTGCAGCATGGCGCCGGCGAGGTGCGCGATGCTGCCCGCCCCGAAGGAGCCGTAGGTGAGTTTGCCCGGCCGGCTCCTGGCGTAGGCCACGAGTTCCTGCAGGGTTTTCGCCGGCACCGCCGGGTGCACCATCAGAACGAAGGGCGTCGACACCGCCTGGGTGATGGGCGCGAAATCCCTGGCCGGGTTGTAAGGCGTGTCGGCGCGCATCGCCGGGCTGATGGCGAGCCCTCCCACGTCGGCGAACAGCAGCGTGTACCCGTCCGGGTCAGCGCGCGCCACCGCCGTGGTGCCGATAAAGCCGTTGGCGCCGGCGCGGTTTTCCACGATCACCTGCTGGCCGAGTTGATCCGGCATTTTCTGGGCGATGTTGCGGGCGACTATGTCGATGGCGCCGCCGGCGGGCCAGGGGACGATGATGCGGATCAGCCTGGAGGGATAGGTCTGGGCGGTCGCGCCGGCCGCGAAGACAAGCGTGCCCGTCGCGACCAGCAGGGCGCCCCGCAGAACTCTGGTGAATCGGATGCTCATAGCAGTCCTCCTTCGACTAGTGCCGTGTAACCTGCTGACGATAGAATGTCCAGCGTCAACCGAACTTACACCGGGAATATGCCATGAGCAATGATTTGGCGGCGGCAGATTTTAACGGGAGCGGCAATCCGCGCGCGCTGCGCTATTTCGCCTGCCGCGGCCGGGGCGAGGCGCTGCGCCTGGCGCTGGTCGATTCGGGCGTCGCTTTCCACGACGAGCGCGTGCCGATACAGGATCTGAGCGCG
>SHXF01000142.1 GCA_009693435.1 Betaproteobacteria bacterium
ACGATCCGTCATGGCTGGCCTTTCGGGGCGATGGTTTGGCTGTCTGCTAACAACCATCCTATCAATCCTTGGGTCGGCCACCCCTGCCTATTCAAACACTTACACCGCCGCTTCTATCGCTGCGAACCTAAAGTAAGTGCCATTCGCCCTTACACCGGACTATTTCAGCTCGCCGGAACTGATGCGCCTGCTCTTTTCCTCGGCCACGCTGTGGGACAGTTTGCGCACGCCGTTTGCGCAACACACTGCCCCGTACTACGACGAGCGGGGTTTCTCGGCGCAGTCAGGCGGCAGAAGCCGGCTGATTTCAGAGGGAAAGATGTCGCGGTTATTCGAAGAAAGCAAGGCGCAATACCTGAGGATGCACGGCAATCCGGGCACGGATTATTTTGCGATCGCAGGTGGCGGAAATTCACTGGAGGTCATCGCCACACTGCTCGCAGCCGCAAAGGAGCGCGGCGTCCGACTCAGGCTGGTGGTGGCGCCGCTCCACGTTCAGTTCCAGGCCGGCTTGCGCGACAAGGGACTGGGTCCCGCGCTGCTTTCCTGGCGACGGGCGGTGCGGGAGCAGGTTGCGGCTCATGTCGCGAGGGGCGGGCGGATCGAACTGCACGATTTCCTCGAGGATCCCCGCAACGCCGAAGCGGTACCGGACGAAGCAGGGAAGGACATGAAATACTGGAGCGACGGTTACCATTTTTCCCCGGCCTACGGCGACGAGATTCTTGCGGCCGTACTTGCACCGGCGACGAAATGAGGAAATAACACCACCTCGTAGCGTGCGCCATGCGCATGAAAGTGTAGCGTGCGCCATGCGCACGAAAGTGTAGCGTGCGCCATGCGCACGAAAGTGTAGCGCGCGCCATGCGCGCGAAGCTACTTACCCGAAGCCGACAGCTGCGCCGCCACATGCTGCATGCGTTCGGCGAGGGATTTGAGCAATGAGGCGCCAAAAACGGGATTGGCCTTGACGAGCGCAAGAAATTGATCGCGTCCGAGGGTCAAGAGCCTGGACGCCGTCACGGCAACCACGGACGCCGCGCGCGGCGAGCGGTCCACCAGCGCCATTTCGCCGAATACGCCACCGGTGCCAACGCGCTCGACAACCTGGCCGCCGACGAAAATTTCGACTTTGCCTTCCACCACGATAAACATCAGTACGCCTACCGCGCCGCTGCTGAGCACCACCTTGCCGGCGTGCACGAGAGTTGGCTGATTGTCGGTCAGTTCATCTTCCAGCCAGGCCAGCATCTTCTTGTCGAACACCCCGTCACGCTCCGCCGGCCCGCCGGCCCGCCGGCGGGGGCGGTCGCCGGACCGAGCTTTGCGAGGTTTTGCCGCAGGCGATTGACCATGATGCTCATCAGCATCAGCGCAAATTCCGGCTTCTTTTCGAGCGCCGTGTGGAACTGCTTTTCGTCCAGCGAAAGCACTTTGCAGTCGGTATTGGCGAAAGCGGTTGCGGTGCGCGGCAATTTGGCAATCAGTGCAAGTTCACCGAAGATCTCGCCCGATTTGATCAGCCCGATGAATTTGCCGCCAGCCATCAGGCCGAGCTTGCCGTCCAGCAGCAGGTACATGCGCGGACCCTTGGCGAATAGGCCGCCCACCTTTTCGTTCTCAGAAAAAATCGGGTTGCCGCCAGGCTTTACTTCAAGAGATCCGGCGGATTTGAAGAATTCCAGCGCCACGGCCGGTTGGTACAGCGGACTTTGGGCAGCAGCCGGCGCGTCGGGCGCCTTGGGCTTGACCGGCTTGGGTGGGTCTGCCGAGAAATCGAGTTCGTCCATGCTGGTGTGTGCCGGGAACGGAACGCCTGTCGTGGGTCGGTTGCGTGGGGAAACGCCGCAATGCGCAAATGATACCAGTCGCGCCGAATAATGCTAACTCCCGAGCGCGCGGGTCACGTCGTCGAACAGTTCGTCGACACTGAAACGCCGCGGGATCAACCGCTGCTGATGGACGTAGTCGATGATGATTTCCAGTCCGCGCCGGACCGCTTCGATGCCGAACGGCGTGTGGTCGATCTGCCCGGCAGCGGGCATGCCCGCTGCCCGCCGGCTCTCCAGCAGCATGCGGTAGATTTCCCGCACCGCCTGCGGATGCATTTGGCAGACGGATGCCTTGACGACCACCATGTGGTTGATCTGCACGGCGCGCTGGCGGCCATGCCAGGCGAGCGCCTCGGCCTGCGCGTCGGGGAACAGCGGCCTGATGCGCGCGTCCTTGTGGTTGAGGTCGCCCACCACGGCCGCGTCCACTTCCCCCGCCAGCAGCATGTCCATCAGGTTCTTGTCCGGCGCGGCGCGTTCCGCATTGGGCGGATCCTTGTATTCGGCGACATGCGGGTCTTCGAACGTCACCCATTTGACCTGGTCGATGTCGAGGCCGAAATCGTTCGCGAGGATGCCGCGTATCCATGCCGCGGTCGTCACAGAATAGGAACGTATGCCTATTCTTCGCCCGGCAAGATCCGCCGGGGACAGCACACCGCGCCCGGCGTTGTAGACGATGTAGGGATGCTGGAAGCGCCCCACCACGACCGCGGGCAGCAGCACCAGCGGCTTGCCGTGCGCTTTGGCCATCAGGAAGGTCACGATGGCCAGTTCGGCAACGTCGAACTCCAGGTCGCGCACCACACGCTTGAAGGCGCTGTTCGGCATCTTGACATCCGCGAAATCGAGTTCGACCAGCGGTGAACTGACAGCGCCTTGCTTCAGCGCCAGTGTGGTGGGGTGGTCGCCCAGCAGCGTGCGTAATTTGACGGGTGGCATGTTTCGAGATACCTGCAGTAGTGGGTTGGTCATCCCGGAGTGACCCGGCACGCAATCGTACCGCCTGCGTGCAGTTTGCGTACCGATTGCCGAGAAAAAAGGACGCCCCCCGCCTGCCCCTGTAAAATGCGCACCGGAAAACGCAGGAGCCTCAATGAAGGTCGCTATGCACATCACCCGGACTCGCGCTGCCGGGGAAATTCCCGCAGGCAAAGGTGATCCCCGGTGAATCTGCCCGATGAAGTCAAGCGGCGGCGCACCTTCGCCATCATCTCCCACCCCGACGCGGGCAAGACCACGCTGACGGAGAAGCTGCTGTTGTTCGCCGGGGCAATTCAGATCGCGGGCAGCGTCAAGGCGCGCAAGGCGAGCCGACATGCCACCTCCGACTGGATGGAAATCGAGAAGCAGCGCGGCATCTCGGTGGCCAGTTCGGTGATGCAGATGGAATATCGCGACTGCGTCATCAACCTGCTCGACACGCCGGGCCACCAGGATTTTTCCGAGGACACCTACCGGGTGCTGACGGCGGTGGACGCCGCCCTGATGGTCATCGATGCCGCCAACGGCGTGGAGCCGCAGACGCGGCGCCTGCTCGAGGTGTGCCGCGCCCGCAACACGCCCATCCTGACCTTCATCAACAAGTACGACCGTGAAGTGCGCGATCCGCTCGATCTGATGGACGAGATCGAGCGCGCGCTCGGCATGGACGTGGCGCCGTTCACCTGGCCGGTGGGCGTGGGCAAGCGGTTTCAGGGCGTGTTCGACATCCGCCACGACCGCATGCGCGCCTTCCGCGCGGGGGGAGACCGGCGCGAGGAGACCGATGAAACTGTCGATGGGCTGCACAACCCGGAATGCGAACTGCGCTTCGGCCGGGAGTTCGTTCAGGCGCGCCACGAAATCGAACTGGTCACCGGCGCGGCCATGCCTTTCGACCGTGCCGAATTCCTGGCCGGGCGCCAGACGCCGATGTTCTTCGGCTCGGCCATCAACAACTTCGGCGTGCGCGAGGTGCTGGACGCGCTGGTCGATCTGGCGCCGCCGCCGGGTTCACGGGCTGCGCTGGAGCGGGAAGTGCAGCCGGCCGAGCCGCGCTTTGCGGGCGTGGTATTCAAGATCCAGGCGAACATGGATCCGGCGCACCGCGACCGCATCGCCTTCGTGCGTGTCTGCGCCGGACGTTTCGAGCGCGGCATGAAGCTCACGGTAGGCCGTACCGGCAAGGAAGTGCGCACGGCCAACGTGGTGTCGTTCCTGTCGCAGCGGCGCGAGCTGCTCGAGGAAGCGTATGCCGGGGACATCATCGGCATTCCAAACCACGGCACGCTGCAACTCGGCGACAGCCTGACCGCGGGCGAGAAACTGCAGTTCACCGGGCTGCCGTTTTTTGCGCCGGAAATGTTCCAGGGTGTCGAGGTGGTCGATCCGCTGCGCACCAAGCAGTTGCGCACCGGCCTCGATCAGCTCGGCCAGGAGGGCGCAATCCAGGTGTTCCGTCCGCACGGGCACGGTCCGTTGCTTTTAGGTGCGATCGGCGCGTTGCAGTTCGAAGTGGTAGCGCACCGGCTGAAGCACGAGTACGGCGCCGATGCGCGTTTCCAGCGGACGAACTACATCATGGCGCGCTGGGTGACCTGCGAAGACGAGCGCGAACTGAAGCGCTTCATCGAGGCGAACGGACATCGCGTCGCCTACGACAGCGTGGGGGCGCCGGCATTCCTCGTCACCTTCGGCTCGGAATTGAAGTTCGCCCAGGAGCACTGGCCGAAGATCGCCTTCCACGCGCTGCGCGAGCATGCCGGCCTGGTGTTTCAGTCGTCGATGGCCGCATGACGCGGGCGCGCCGACATTCTTGGACTTTTGTTTGTTGAAGTCGCCATTCTGCGGTATTGGGCGGCATGTTTCGTTATCAAAAATAGTATGGATACGGAGGAATGGCGAAGCGGTTGCCGCGCCGCGGTGCCGCTCATCGGGGAAGGCAAAGCTTTGCTTTCGCCGACGGGCTTATCCACAATTTCGGTGGATAAGCTGTGGACCAAATAGCCGGCGCCAACCTGCTGGCGCGCCTGCAGCGGGGCAGGGCGTTTGCGGATATCGGGCTGCTCACGTGTTGAGCAGTCGCATGATCAAACACAAGCATGACCTTTCAGGCGCCTTACGATCTCTGACCGGTGCAAAAGCGCTACGCCAATCGGCTATCATTCCGGCTCGGACGGGATGCCGCCGCCGATCCTCTTCAACCTGATTACTCAAGGACTGTCATGACCAGCATGCCGCGTGCGCGCCAGACGCTATCGATCACCGCATTTGCCCTCGTTTTCGCCTGCGGATTCCTGCAGGCGACGCCGGCACACGCCCAGACCCAGACCCAGACCCAGACATCGCCGGACTTCAAACCGCAAGTCGGCCAGGCCGGCAAGGACGTGGTGTGGGTGCCGACCTCGCAGGCGCTGGTGGACAGGATGCTCGACATCTCTAAAGTGACCGCTGCCGACTACGTCATCGACCTCGGTTCGGGTGACGGGCGCACCGTGATCACGGCCGTGAAGCGGGGGGCGCGCGCCCTGGGCATCGAATACAACCCGGACATGGTGGAACTCGCCAAGCGTACCGCGGCCGCGGAAGGCGTGGGCGACAAAGCCATTTTCATGAAGGCCGACATATTCGAAACTGACTTTTCGCAGGCTTCGGTGATCACCATGTTCCTCCTGCCCAGCATCAACCTCAAACTGCGGCCGAAGATCCTCGATCTGAAGCCGGGCACGCGTATCGTGTCGAACACCTTCACCATGGATACCTGGGAAGACGACGACACGGCCTCGGTCGAATCCAAGGATTGCAGTTACTACTGCACGGCACACCTGTGGATCGTGCCCGCCAAAGTGCAGGGCACCTGGAGAAGCGACAAGGGCGACATTACCTTCAAGCAGGAATTCCAGAAGCTTTTCGGCAGCATGGCGAGCGGCAGCAACGTGGCGCAGATCGTCTCCGGCCGGATGCGCGGCGATGTGATCGTGTTCAGCTCGGGCGGCGAGGAATACCGGGGACGCGTGACCGGCAACACCATGGAAGGCACATCGAAAAGCGGCGCGCGCTGGCAGGCGGCGCGCACCGGCAACTGAGGCATCGCTGACCGGATGAATGACTGTCATTCCCGCGACAGCGGGAATGCAGGAAGTTCAAATGTCAGGCCTTCGCCAGGCGTTCGAACCGCGGAAATACCTTGCGCACGTTGCCGTGGAAGATTTTTTCCTTGTCCGCGGCGCTCACCCAGTCGATCGAATCGATGTAGCGCTTGGTGTCGTCGTAGTGATGCCCGGTATCCGGATCGATGCCGCGTACCGCACCCACCATCTCCGAGGCGAACAGGATGTTGTCCGCCGGAATCACCTTCAGCAGCAGTTCGATGCCGGGGCGGTGATAGACGCAGGTGTCGAAATAGACGTTGTTCAGCAGGTAGTCCTTGAGTGGCGGCCGGCCCATGTCCTGCGCCAGGCCGCGGTAGCGTCCCCAGTGGTAGGGCACCGCGCCGCCGCCGTGCGGAATGATGAACTTGAGGGTGGGGAAGTCCTTGAACAGGTCGCCGCTGATGAACTGCATGAAGGCGGTGGTGTCGCCGTTGATGTAGTGAGCACCGGTCGCGTGGAAATTCGGGTTGCACGAACCGCTCACGTGCACCATCGCCGGGACTTCCAGTTCGACCATCTTTTCGTAGATCGGGTACCACCACTTGTCGGTCATGGGTGGTCCCGACCAGTGGCCGCCCGAGGGATCCGGGTTGAGGTTGCAGCCGATGAAGTCGTACTCGTTGACGCAGCGCTCCAGCTCGGCGATGCAGTTGTCCGGGCGCACCCCGGGTGTCTGCGGCAACTGGCACACGCCGACGAAATTCTTCGGATACAGGGTGCACACCCGGTGGATCAGTTCGTTGCAGATTTCAGACCAGTTGCGGCTGGTCGCCTCGTTGCCGATGTGATGGCCCATGCCCATCGCGCGCGGCGAAAAAATGGTGAGGTCGGTGCCGCGTTCGCGCTGCATCTTGATCTGCGCACCCTCCAGGCTCTCGCGGATCTGGTCGTCGGTGATGTTGAGCGACGATTTCGACGGCCACTTCGCCGGATCTTCCGGGCTTTCGACCTGCTGTTTGCGATAGGCCTCCAGTTGCTTGGGCGCGGTCGTGTAGTGCCCGTGGCAGTCGATGATCATGATGTGACTTTCATGCGTTCGGTTTGTCGGAAATGAAATCCCGCGGCCGCGTGTGCGGTTTGCCGGGCGCGCTGCGGTCAGTTCCGTCGCGCGTGAAGCAGGCGGCGCAGCGCGGCCATGAAACTCGCGGCGCTGTTGAAACGCTCGCCGGGGCTCTTGGCCAGCAACCGCACCATGATCGGATTGTAGTAGTCCCAGCGCGGGGGCAGCGTGGGAATCGGGCCGCGCGCGTGTTGCCACATCACCGCCTCCAGCGTGTCTCCGGTAATCGGTTTTTTGCCGGTAAGCATCTCGAAAAACACGATGCCCAGGCTGTACAAGTCGGCGCGTCCGTCGATGGCATTTCCGGTGATTGCCTCCGGCGAGACGTAGTAAGGTGTGCCGACCAGATGGCCCTGTTGCGTGCGCACCAGCGCGCCGCCGAGATGCTTGGCGACGCCGAAATCGGCCAGCCCCAGTGAGCCGTCGGCGCGCAGCATGAGATTCTCGGGCTTGACGTCGCGGTGCACCACGCCCGCGGCGTGCGCCGCCTCCAGCGCATCGGCAGTGGCGAAAATCAGCTCGAGCGCGCGTTCCTCTGTCAGATCCGGTTTCATCAGCGATCGCACCGTGCCGCCGGGAAAATATTCGAGCGCGATGTAGGCGAGACCGCCGATCAGGCCCTGATCGAAAATTTGCGCAATATTCGGATGCTTTACGCTGGTGAGTATTGTGTATTCCTGGATGAAGCGTCCAAGCATCTCCCGGTCGCGATCGAGGTCCGTCGCAAGCACCTTGATGGCCATGGGCAGCCCGTCGCGCTCGCGTTCGGCCAGATACACGCGCGATGCGCCCCCTTCGCCTATGCGCCGCTGCAACGTATAGCCCGGCACGGACGGCAATTGCGCGAGGTCGGTGGTGTTCAGGCTCAGGGACAATGTGACCGTGCGCGCCAGCGCGGTCTTCACCGCTCGCCCCGTGATCTCGGAATTGATCATGAGCGCATGCCGCAGCTTCTCGGTCAGTTCCTCCGGAGCGGCTTGCGCGCCGGCCACATCCCGGCGCACACCGATGACCTCCCGCACGTCTATTTTGCCGCTGCGGCCCTTGAGCGCGACGGTGGTGGAACGGCCCGTCTCGACGGCACCTTTGGCCGCGCTTACGAGCGCCTCGCTGCCGACTATGGACCAGCCCAGATCCTTGGTCGCACTCTCCAGGCGGGAGGCGATATTGACCGTGTCGCCGATCGCAGTGAGTTCCATGTGCGTGGTGTTGCCTATCGCACAAAGCAGCACTTCGCCCGTGTGCAGGCCGATGCCTATGGCAAAATCGGGCAGGTCCCGCCCGGCATAGCGCTCGGCAAACCAGCTTCGAAAACGGTCCGCCGCGAGCATCATTCCCAGTGCCGCATTGACCGCCATGCGCGCGTGGTCGTGCTGGGCAATGCCCGGGCCCTGGACAAATATCGCCATGACGGCGTCGCCGATGAACTTGGCGATGCGCCCGCCCGCACCCAGTATGGGTTCACTGGCGCTTTGATAGTATGCATTCAGCATTTCCGCCACTTCCTGCGCCGAAAGCCGCTCCGCAATCGAGGTAAAACTGCGGATATCGGAGAACAGCACCGTGGCCTGGCAGATTTCACCGGTGGTCTCTTGGGCCGCGTGATCCGGGAGTTCCGGCCCCTGTCCGGAGAACGCCTTCTGGTAGTACCCGACCAGCGTATATTCATCGTGCAAGACGCGTTGCTCCTGACGGCGGGCGTCCAGTTTCGCCTTGGACAGCCGCACCCTGACGGCCTCGATGACTTCGTCCGCCGTGTAGGGTTTGGTCAGAAAATCATCGGCACCAAGATTCATCGCCTGGCGGAAGCGGGACTTTTCCCCGAGCGCCGTGAGCAGGACAAAGGGCGTGCCGGCACACTGCGCGTCCGCGCGGATTGCCTGCAACAGTTCGAAGCCGTCCATTTCCGGCATCATCACGTCGCTGATGATGAGATCCGGCCGCGTCTCCCGCGCCATCGCAAGCCCGCGCAAACCGTCGGGTGCGTCGACGACTTCGTGGCCTTCCGCGCGCAGCAGCACCGCGAGGTTGCGGCGTATCGGTGCTTCATCCTCGACTATCAGTATCTTGGCCAAATCATGTTTCCGTCTGGTTGGACCCGTGTATTCTGCCAGAGCCGCTCGTCCGGGCGGGTGTTCCCGGGTCCGCGGCTATGTGGCGGCGTCGGCAAGCGGGATGGTAACGGTGAAACAGGTGCCGGCACCGACCTGACTCGTCACGGCGATATCCCCCCCGTGAACCGTCGCGCATTCCTTGGCAATTGCAAGCCCCAGACCGGTACCGCCACGGTGAATTTGCCCTCCTGAGAATCCTAGTCTAAACCAGCGGTTTAACCTATAAAGCTGGACATCCTCGAACACTCCCGGTATAAATCCGGGCATGGAATCGGCGGAATTCACCAACGAAGCGCTTTCAGAGATCCAAGTGCGGC
>SHXF01000030.1 GCA_009693435.1 Betaproteobacteria bacterium
AGAATGTGCTCGACCAAAATTTGAAAATTTACCTCAGAGAACCGTGAATCCAGTGATGCCTGAAATTAAATCCAAAAAAATAGTCGTGCCCGGCCAATTTAGGCTGGCCGTTTTATTAAAAACAGGGGTTTTCTGACGAGCACTAAGTAAGTGCCATTCGGGACAGACCACGGTAAACCGGGGACCACGGTAAACCGGGGACAGACCACAGTTTCTCTCGTCGTGAAAACCGTGGTCTGTCCCCGATTTGCCCGATTTGCTCCCGATTTGCTCCCGATTTGCCCGATTTGCCGATTTGCTGCTTGCGGGTATCCTGATTGCGAACGGTGCGCCGTTGCGGGCGCATTCATGGAGACGACGACCATGTCCGACAGATCGCGGATGCCATTTTCAGTGCGGTTTAGTGTAGCCGCCACAGTACTCGCCGCAGTATTCGCTTCGAGCCTGCTCCGTTCGCAGGGGCTGCAGGCGCAGACCTACCCGTCAAAACCGATCCGGCTGCTGGTGCCGTTTCCGCCGGGCGGGTCCACCGACATCGTGGCGCGCATCGTCGCGCAAAAGCTTTCCGAGCGACTCGGCCAGCAGGTAATCATCGAGAACCGCGGTGGCGCGGGCGGCACACTCGGCACCGAGATCGCCGCGAGGGCCGCGCCAGACGGCTACACCCTGACCCTCGCCACCACCAGCACCCATGTGGTGGCGCCCAGCGTCTATGCCAGGCTGGGCTACGACCCGGTCCGGGACTTCGCGCCGCTGTCGCTGGTCGCGGTCACGCCGTATCTGCTGGTGATCCATCCGTCGCTGCCGGCGAAATCGCTGCAGGAGTTTGTCGCCTACACCAAGGCGCGGCCGGGCCAGCTCAACTACGCTTCGGCGGGCACCGGATCGACCACTCACCTTGCAATGGAGATGCTGAAAGGCGCCGCGGGCCTGTACGTGGTGCACATTCCGTACAACGGCAACGGCCCGGCTTCCACTGCGGTGATTGCGGGCCAGGTCGAAATCCTGTTTGGCAGCCTGCCCGCGGTTCTGCCGCACGCAAGATCCGGACGCGTGCGCGCGCTCGCCGTCGGCTCGCCGCAGCGCTCGCCCTCATTGCCCGACGTGCCGACCGTTGCGGAGTCGGGCTTTCCCGGCTTCGATGCCTCGCTGTGGCTCGCGATCATGGCGCCGGCAGGCACACCCGCCGCAGTGATCGCACGCCTGCACGGGGAAATCCTCGCGGTGGTGACTGCCCCCGAGGCGGCCGACGCACTCGGCAAGGCAGGCGCCGAGCCGGTCACCAGCACGCCCGCCGAACTCGCGGGCATGGTGAAGGAGGGCGTGGAGAAGTACGCGAAGATCGTCAAGACGGCCGGGATCAAGGCGGAGTAGGCGGGCAGAATCTGTGGGCAGGCAGCGCCAGAAATGCGGGTGGAAAACATCGGCGGGCATTGAAACCGCATCTGCTCTGCATTCATGCTTATATCATTTTCGTATCACATATGCCTGTAGAACATCGCCGATTGGCTGCTGTCTCATATGAATCTTGAAGAATTTACGATTTTCAACCTGACTGACGGCAGTGCGGTGCACCGGCGCCGCAGTCGCAAAATGCGCGCGACGATGCCGTGCACATCAGCTCGCCACCCGATTGCCGACTGCGCCGCAAGTGATGCTACGATGGACGCAATCGGCGCAGGCCGGGGACGGAGCGTCGGCCAAATCAAATCTTGATTCGCGAAGGAGCAACCATGAAAGCAGCAGACTCTATCGAGCAGACGATCGCTCGCCACGTCGTCGAAACGAAATTCGAGGACCTTCCGCCCGAGGCCGTGCTGGCAACCAAGGAGCACATCCTGCACACGCTGGGGACGGTGCTCGCGGGGTCGCCGGCGCCCGGGATAGCCGAACTGGTCGGCTTGCTGGAAGAGACGGGCGGCACGCCCGAGAGCACCATACTCGGCTGGGGCATCAAGGTGCCGGCCGCGCACGCGGCCATGGCAAACGGCACCATGGGCCACGCCATGGACTTCGACAACAATGACGACCGCATCGCCTACAAGTCGAGCGTCTGCGCCGTGCCCTCGGCGCTCGCGGTTGCGGAAAGGATTGGATCGGCCAGCGGAAAAGAACTGATCACCGCGACCTGCATCGGCATCGATCTGGGCATCCGCATGGGGCTCGCGGTTCAGCCCTATCCCGCGCATTCCCAATCGCCCGAACTGGGACCCTTTGCGGCAGCGGCGGCGACAGCCAAACTGCTCGGCCTGAACGAGGACCAGACCTGGGATGCGCTCGGACTTGCCCTGTGCGGCGTTGCGCTGCTCGGCGTCAGCACCGGGGGTCTCACCTATACGAAACGTTTCGTCGCCGGAGCGGCATCGCGCAACGGCATATTCGCGGCCCTGCTCGCCGCGAAGGGCTTTCGCGCGCGCCAGGGCGTCTTCTCCGGCCCTGGCAATTTTTATCGCGGCGCCTGGGATTGCGAGGCCGATACCGATCGTCTGCTCGAGGGCCTGGGCAAGCGCTTCGAAGTAATCAACGTCGGCCCCAAGCCCTACCCCAGCTGCCGCTACACGCACGGGCCGATCGACGGCGCGCTTGCGCTGAGGGCCGGCAATGCGTTTCGCATCGAGGATGTGGAACAGGTGCAGGTATCGATCGGCGTGCGCGACTACGAGGGCGTGTTCGGCGGCGCCGCGGGGCTGGACACCAAGCAGCAACCGCAAAGCATCGTCGACGCGCAGTTCAGCATTCCCTACACCGTCGCCACCGCGATGATGCAGGGAAAGGTGTTCTTCGAAGACTTCACCGCCGCCGCCATTCGCCGGCCCGAGATCGTGGCCCTCGCCTGCAAAGTCGTGCCCATCGTCCGCAAGGAATTTGATTCGGGGCCGGAAGACGTGAAGCCCTGCCAGGTCGAGGTGCTGACGCGCGACGGGCGGCGGCATGTCCACCACGTAGAATATGCCAAAGGCAATCCGCGCAAACCGGTCCCCCACGAGGAAATCCGCTCGAACTTCATGGCCTGCGCCGAACGCACCCCGAAGATGCTCGAGCGCGTCAATGTGGAACGCGCCCGGGAGCTGATAGAAACACTGGAGACCGTAAAGGATGCCGCGGAGATTGCGGCACTGCTCTCGCCGGTCGCGGCCGAGCCGGCCGGAAAGTCGCGCGCGAAGGTGGCGGGCGCCCGGTAACGATCAGCCTGAGCTCGGACAGTTTGAGCTCGAACAGCCTGAGCTCAGGTGCCCGAGCCCCAGCAGCGGAGCGCGTTCCGGTTTTTTCGAAGCGGCGCGCGGATATAGCGGGACATCGCCAATAACCGCGCTTCATTGAAGCAGCGATTTTTTATTCGGGCTGTATCCCGATTGCGCTGACCAGCCGGGCGAAATGGCGGATGTCCTGCCGGACTTGTTCCGCCATTTCCTCCGGTGTGCTCGTGGCCGGGTCGAGTCCCGAGTTGCTCACGCGTTGCATCACATCGGGCAATTCGCCGATGCGCCTGAACTCCTCGTGCAGCCTCGCGATGATCGCGCGCGGCGTCCCCGCGGGCAGGCAAAACCCGAAGAACGTGGATACCAGCGTGTCATCGCCGCCGCCCGCCTCGGCCATGGTCGGCACCTCCGGCAGCGACTGCGAGCGCTTTTTCGCGCCGATGGCTAGCGCGCGCAGGCGTCCCTCCTTGATCTGTGCCAGCGCGCCGGCCGACATGGCGACATCCACCTCGCGGGCATAGACCGCTGCGAGCACCAGCGCCGCGCCCTTGTACGGCACGTGGGTGAGATTGATGCCGAAGCGGGCTTTCAGTGCCTCGAAATCCAGATGCGGCAGGCTGCCGACCCCGAAGCTGGCGTAGTTGATCGCACCGGGTTTTTCTTTCGCCATGCGCACCAAATCGGCCACCGTCCTGATCGGCAGCGCCGGATTGACCACGAGCACGTACAGCCCGTTGGCGATGATGCCGGTGTACTCGAAATCCTTCAGCGGATCGTAGGGCAGTTTTTTGTAAAGACTCGGATTGATGCCGAGCGTGCCGCGATCCATGAGCAGCAGGGTGTACCCGTCCGGGGCCGACTTCATCAGCGCCTCGGCGCCGATGATGCCGTTCGCCCCGACGCGGTTTTCCACCACGACAGGCTGGCCGAACGAATCGGACAGCTTCTGCGCGAACGTCCGGGCTGCGAGATCGGCGCCGCCGCCCGCCCCGAACGGCACGATCATGCGCAGCGGTCGAGCGGGATAGGCGCCCTCGACGCCGCGCTGCGTCTGGGCGAGGCAGGCCGAGGCGAGCGCCAGGGTGGATAGCGCGAGCACGCCGCGGAAACATTTGCCGCGCGTGCGCCCGGTCATGCGAGTGATGGCGTCGATCGATTCCTCCGTGTCGGACGATTGCTTCAATTCAATGCCGTCCATCTATCCCAACGTCGCGACTCTCTCAATTTTTCGGGCAACGGACCGGACAATTTTTCGAATGCCGTGATCAGGGTCGGATCGACGCTGCGTTACGATCAATCCCATCTTCTCCTGCAAAGGTTGATGCAGGCCAGGTTGTGCCTGGTGATAATGGTCTCGCTCTGGTTGCAATACCCCCAGACCTAGTAACTCGAGATAGCCCGCCACCTGACTTCGCTTTGAGATAAAAGGGCTTCCCGGAAGCTGCTTAAGCCCTATTTCAATCCTTTGGCCAGCGATAGCGGAATGTTTGGACTTAACGGATTCACGCTCACGCGAAATCTGGCCGGTTCAATAATCAAATCCATGTCTTCCATCGGAATTGCACCAAGCAGCACCTGGTTGCCGAAAACCAGCGCACCGGTTACACACTCACGGTCAAGCATCGAAATTCGCACCGGCGATACGTAATCAACCACATGCGATTTGCCGTCGGCGGTTTGCACTTCGCGCTGTTTTCCTGTTTTCAGCTGTAACTGTTTGGCTACATGTTCTGGAATGCACAAATGCAAAGCCCCTGTGTCAACCACTGCGGATACCTCAAGCTCTTCCAGGTCGTCGCGAGCATCATTGGCTAGTCTTATATCCGCGTAAGTGATTCCCATGTTTTTATCCTCTCGAATGATGTCAAGATTAGAGGATTCCAATGGCTTAAGCAATTGGCCTGCTCCTGTGTGCACGCTTCAGTTGACCTGTCCTCGCCGAGCGATGCAAACACTTTGACATGCGCGGCGCTTGATGCGCCATGATGAGATGACCGCGCATCGCGTGCTCGACCAACTGCGCCACTCAGCAGGCAGTCAGCCTGCACCATCCGGTCGGCAGCTTCGATCTGCCGGTGCGTACATGTAGCGGAATGCGCTGGTGCAATGTGTCGGTGTTGATCGCCGATGGGGATACCGCCAAGGCTCGACGCGTACCGGTGATTATCAATCCTGGATGCCATTCAGGCTTTGCAGCCCCGCTCCAAGGTGCCTGAGCGCTGCGTGAAAGGCCAGCACGTAGCCGTACGCGCCCAATCCGCAGATCTGACCGATCACCACCGGGGCAAAGACGTCACGGCGCGCTTCCGGGTCGGTGCTCGGCCGGTACACATTGGTGATGTGCACCAGTATGGCGGGCACCTGCGCGGCAACGAGCGCAATGCGCACGCCCACCCCGTAAGGCGTGAAACTGGCCGGATTGATGATGATGGCATCGACGGTGCCCCGGGCCGCGTGCAGCTTGTCGACGGCCGCGCCTTCGTAATTGGTCTGAAAACATTCGAGCTCGACCCCATTGCGGGCCGCCAGATCCGCCAGGCAGGCTTCAATCTCCACCAGCCTGGTGGGGCCGTAGAGTTCCGGTTCGCGTGTGCCCAGGATATCCAGATTGGGTCCGTTCACGACGAGCAGTCTTGGCATGCGGGGTGCTCCTTGTGGCGCAGGACAGGTAGGTCAATTTACGATGCTGCGTAGCGCCAGGGGCGACATTTCAAATTCGAGCCTGGCCCCTTTACAGCGCCTAGGGTGTCTTGGCCACCTTGGCGGGGGCATCGGGCGGGGCAGGTTTGGGTGTCAGCAACTGCGCGAAGTACGCCGACAGCAGCCCGCCCATTTCGCCCGATCCCTGCACCAGCAGATCGGGGGTGATCTTCACCTTGCCTTCGGCAATCTGCTTGGCAATCTCGATCGCGGTGACGCCCGCCCCGCCGATGGCAACGTTCTGCAGTTCGTAGGCCTTGGCCGTGGCCTGGCCGATCGCAAGAATCTTGGCGCCCTCGGCTTCGCCCCTGGCGCGGATGCCCGCCGCTTCGCCCACCGCGACCAGCCGCCTGCTCTCGCCTTCGGCCTGCGCGGTGACGATCACCTTGTTCTTGTTCTGCTCGGCGATCTTGACGCCGATCTCGGCTTCCACCAGCTTCGGCTGCTGATCGGCTTCGGCGCGCTTCTTCTCGGTGGTGGCGCGCTGCTCCTCCGCCTCGCGCTGCGCGTTGTACATCGCCTTCTGCTGCTCGGCGATGATTTTCCGCGTCTGCGTGTCCATCAGGTCCTGCGGCAGGTTGATCTGGCAGATGAGCACCGACACGCACTCCACGTGGTAGCGCTCCAGTTCTTCGCGCGCGCGCGCCTCGGCCTTGCGCTGCTCTTCCTGGCGGTCCTGCATGAAATTCATCGCCGACGAGCTCGACGCCTGGTTGCGGAAGCTGGAGTCGATCATCGGATGAATCACGTGCTGGATCAGGTTGTCGATGGAGCCGATTTTCGCCACCATGAACGGCGCCTGGTCGGGTCGCACGCGTACCACCACCTTCACCGATACCTCGATCGGAAAACCGTCTTTGGAGATGATCTTGAGCGGATCGAATTTTGTTTTTTCGTCCTTGTCCCAGTCGATGGTGATATTGGTCGTGTCGATGATGTAGGCGATGAATGCGCGTTTGTTGAAGTAATAGCGGCCGGGGCCGACCACGTCCTGCTGGATGCCGCGGAAACCCTGCGGCACGACATAGCGCTCCTGTCCGCCGCCCGGGTTCGCGCCGCCCGCGGGCGCGTAGCTCGCGGTCATCTGCGCGGTCGGCTCGTTGCCCACGTTGGAAACGACCACCGCCACCTGTCCCCGTTCCACCACGGTGACGTCGTCCAGGTCGACCTTGAACATCAGCGGGTTGACGTAATAGGTTCCCGGGCGCAGCACGTCGAGCTGCGGACCGCGTTGCCCGCCTGCCACGAGGAAGCCGGTGGGATTCTGGAAGTCCGCGTGTCCCTCGACGTGCTTGGCCACATATTCCTTGATCGGCAGCGGCGCGCCGTCCAGCGCCGTGACCAGCCCCACCTTGGTCGCGGGAATGACGGTGGCCGGCTGCATGGCCACCTTGAAGAGGTCGGTGTTGATGCGGTAGGTGCCCCGGCAGCAGCATCGATATCTGCGGGCCGCGCTGCCCGCCGTGGTCGAGAAATGCCTGGCCGTTCTCGAAGTTCGCGTGATCCCGCACCGACTGGGCGAGCAGCCGGCCGGGCGGAATCGGCTGGCCGTCCATGGCGTTGATCACGCCGACCACGCCGCCGGGCACGACGATCGCCTTCTGCACGGTCACCTTGAAGAGCGAGGTGTTGATGCGAAAGGTGCCGGGTGCGAGCAATTGCACCTGCGGCCCCTTCTCGCCGCTGCCCTTCAGGAATGCTTCGCCATCCTGAAACGAATTGTGGCCGTCGACGACCTTCGCGAATATCTTGCCCGGCGGGACGGAATTGCCGTCGATCGACTCGATCGTGCCCACCTCGTTTTCCCCGATCACGGTGAAGCGCACCTTGTTGCTCTTGTAGAGGATGGGTATCAGCAGGTGAAACCCGGGGCCCAGGGTGCGCGCCTGCACGCCGACTTCGTCGCCCATGGCGATCACGCGGCCATCGGGCATGTCCTTGCCGAAATAACGCCGCTCGAGTATGGCCATTTCACTGCCGCCCACCACGACTATCGATGTGTAGAGCAGCCAGAGCGCGAGCAGAAACACTACGATCAGGTAAGGCGAGTCCGTCAATATCTTGAGCAGGGTGAGCATGGATCGAGACCCCTTATGCTGGATTGTGACCTGCGCGGGCAGAACACCCGCGCGCTGGAATTCGCGTACGCCCTCTGCCATCCGGGAAATCCGTTCCCTCATTTCCCTCTTCGAAATCTACTCCCTTCGGGTCATATCTCCAAACGTCAGGCTGCCGAGGGGCGGGAACCGGGCAAGGCCGGCGTACTCCAGTGCAGGTGGACGCAGTCAAATGCATTGCATGATTCTGCAACAGGGCGGACGTGCTTCACTTCGGCCTGGGCAGCCGTTTCATGAATTTCAGCATCGCCACCATGCGGCCGATGGCCTCGCGCCGGTAGGCGGGAATGTCCACCTTGCGCCAGTCGTAGAAGCCGCGGCCTTCCCGCAGCCCCTTGCGTCCTTCTTTCATGTAGCGGGCGACGATGGGTGGCGGGCGGTAGCGCTCGCCGAGCTTGTCGGCGAGGTAGTTGCCGGCAAAATGCAGGATGTCCACGCCGCCGAAGTCGATGAACTCCACCGCGCCCATGTTGGCGTAGCGAAAGCCGAAACCGTAGCGCACCGCGCGGTCGATGTCCTCCGCGGTGGCGACACCGTCCTCGACCATGCGCGCCGCCTCGTTCATTACCAGCGACTGCAGCCGCGGCACGATGAATCCCGGCGCGGGCTTGCACAGAACCGGCACCTTGCCGATCGATTCGAGCAGGGCGCAGAAGCGCGCGGTGACCTCCTTCGCGGTTTTCGCGTGCGGGCTGACTTCGACCAGCGGGATCAGGTAGGCGGGGTTCAGCCAGTGCGCGTTGAGAAAGCGCGCGCGCCCTTTGACCATCGGGGCGACATCGTCCACCAGGAAGGTCGAGGTGGTGGAGGTGACGATCGCGTCGGTCCGCAGATATCTGCAGGCGAAGGCGAAGGCCTCGCGCTTGGCGTCCATCACTTCGGGCACGCCTTCGAACAGCACGTCGATCGCAGCCAGCGCCGCGGGCGCTTCATCGCGCGAGGCAAAACGGATGCGCTTCAGGATGGCGGGTATCTTCTTCCGGTCGAAGGCGCCGAGCGACGCGAGCAGGACGAGGCTCGCCTTCACTTCGTCGCGTGCTTCCTGTTCGAGACGCTGCGCGTCGGACGCGCTGCGCGGCTTGACGTCCACCAGGCACACGGTGTGCCCGGCGAAGGCGAACGCATGCGCGATGCCGCGACCCATGCGGCCGGCGCCGAGCGAGCCGACTACCGCTCGCACTTGTCCGGTCGCCGCCCTCGCGATGTTTGTCTTTACCGCGGACGAGCGCGCAACAGGACTCGCATTCTTCGCCTTCATCAGCGCACTTCCCCGGTTACACGCCGTTTTGCAATAGCCGGGCCATCCCGGCGCGATCGAGTTTCGCCAGGCCAAGCGCTTCCAGCGTGCGCGGACCCCTGGCGCGAAAGTCGCCGTCGCAGATCGCCGATCCCATCGCCAGCAGCCCGGCCGCAATCGGGCAGGGTGCGCCCGCCCATTGCGCCACCGACACCAGCAGCGCGAGACCGTATTCGACATCCTCGCGCATGTAGCGATGGGTGGTGAGGTCGATATGTTCGCGCCAGTCCCCGGAATCGGTGAGCATCTGGTGCGACTTGCGGCCATACATCCACTCTTCGCGCCCGGTGTAGTGGTCCGAGAGCGGAAAGTGCGGTGCGCCGTATCCCAGCGCCACGCGCACGGCGATGCGTTCGGCATCGAGCCGGTCGGTCACCGCGCGTATCGCCGGCTGGGTCCCTTCGTTGTGGATGTCCCATTTTTCGAAATGCTGCAGCGGCCCGGCATTCATGAGGATCAACGGCGCATGAATGGCGGGGCCAGCGTTCATCAGCGCGCCCGCGAGCGCATCCTCCGCCGTTTCGGCGGCGGGATAGGCCTCGCGAATGATCTTCATCGCCTCGACGGTGCGCTTGGCGGGGAACACGCCCGTGGGCAACCGGGTCGCGTAGACGGAGATCTGGATCTCCGCCGGCCCGTGCTTGCGCACCAGGTAGGGCAGTGTTCCGGTTTCGCCGATGCTGACCTCGGCCCTGCTGCCCGCATCGCGCAACGCCCGGGACATCACATAGCTGCCGAAAGTCCCCGGGGGCAGGTACACCACCTGTCCGTCGCTGACATGCGGCGCCATCGCGCGCGCGATGTCGGCCTGCGCGAAAGCGGGCGTGGGCACCACGATGAGTTGCGCGTCGCGCAGCGCCGCGCCGATGTCGGCCGTGGCCAGCGCAAGCGTCACCTCGCGGCGGCCCCGGAAATCCTTGACGGTGATGGTGCGCGATTCGAGCACCGGGCCGAACGCCGCGGCGTCGCGGCGCCAGAAGCGCACCTCGTGGCCCTTTTCGGACAATTCCGCGGCGGCGGCATAACAGCCGTTGCCGCCGCCCAGCACGGCAATTTTCATCACGGGCTTTCGTGGTTGAAAGGAAGATTCTACGGTACGCCGACGGCGGACGGCGCTGGAACGACGCGTCAACGTATGGGATTCGACACGCGCCGGCAGTAATGCCTATCGCCCGCCCGACCGGCGTAACCGACAGCGATCGAACGCCCGCCCCGCGCAGCCCTGTTCTCGCAACAGGATTCGGCCCGATGCTGCCTCGGGTAGAATCGATTGCCCCTTGCGAACGCAATTCTTTGCGGCGCGGGTCGGGCAAGGGAAACAACTTGATACTTCCATTCAAGCGGTTCCAGAGTCGTGTCGCGTTCTTTTTCCTGGGCCTGGTATCCCTGGTGCAGACCGTGGTGTTCGTCACGGTGGACACGACCAATACGCACCACGCCCGCACCCAGATCGAGCAGGCGCTGGTGCTGGGGGCAGGCAACTTCCGCGGAATGATGGCCCAGCGCACCAGTCAGCTGATTGGTTCGGTCCGCATATTGTCCTCCGACTTCGCGTTCAAGGCGGCACTGGTAATCGGGGACCGGGCCACGGTCCGTTCGGTGCTCGCGAACCAGCGCGAGCGCGCCGGCGCGGACGTGATCATTCTCGTCTCCATCGACCGCAGTGTGGCCGCGGACACCCGTTCACCCAGCGGCGTCTACCCTGCGGCGCTCGGCCAGCTGGTACGTGAGGCCGAGGAACGCGAACGCTCCGCCGGCGTCGTGTTGCTGGATGGCAAGGCTTATCAGCTGGTTGTGCTGCCGGTGCTCGGCCCGGAGCCGATCGCCTGGCTGGTGGCCGGTTTCGCACTCGATGATCGCCTGGCGCTCTCCCTGCACCAGTCGTTGAAACTCGACGTCCTTTTCTACGAGAACGCCGCGATCGGATCCAAAGCCCTCGCGTCTTCGCTGGCGCCGGATGCACAGGCCCGGCTGGTCCAGTCCATCTCGCCGGCGCACTCGCTGGACGCCGTTGTTCCGCTCGATGTCGGCGGCGAAGAGGTGTTGAGATTTGCATCCCGCGTCAGCGCGCAGGGCGGGACGGAGGCATTTGTCCTGCTGCAGCGCTCGATCACCGAGGAACTGAAGCCGTTTCAGGAAGCGCGGAATATCGTGGTGCGGCTGTCGATAGGCGGACTGATCCTGTCGGTAGTGGGCGCCTTCTTTATCGCACGCTCGGTTACCCAACCGGTCAGATCGCTGCTTCACGCGGTGCGCAGGGTGGAGCGGGGCGAATTCGTCCACAAAGTCGAAGTAGTCCAGCAGGACGAGATAGGCGAACTCGCCGGCGCGTTCAACCGCATGGTTAACGGCCTGGCCGAACGCGACAAAGTCAGGGACCTGTTGGGAAAATTCGTTTCCCGGGCCGTTGCCGAAAAGCTGCTCGCGGGCGACGTGGTGCTGGGTGGCGAGGAACGCGAGGTGACGGTCCTGTTTTCCGACTTACGCAATTTTACGTCTTACTCCGAGCAGCACCCGCCTCAGCAAATCGTGGCGCTGTTGAACGATTACCTCACGCGCATGAGCGGCGTGATCGAGAAAAATCACGGCATTGTCGACAAATTTCTGGGCGATGGCATCATGGCCTTGTTCGGGGCGCCCGCTGCGAGCGAGGACGATGCGGGAAACGCCATGCAGGCGGCGCTGGACATGCTCGCGGAACTGGAGCTGCTCAATGCGGGACTTAGAGCACGCGGGCTGCCGGAACTCGACATCGGCATCGGGATCAATACCGCCAGCGTGGTGGCGGGCAATATGGGCAGCCCCAATCGCCTCAATTACACCGTCATCGGCGACGGCGTCAACCTCGCGTCCCGGATCGAGGGCATGACCAAGCGCAGCGAGTTCCGGGCAAGAATCATCCTGACCGAAGCGACCGTCCGCGCCGCGAAGCGGATCTTCGTCACAAGGAGTCTCGGAATGGTGGCGGTGCGCGGCAAGGTCGAGCCGGTCGCGCTGTACGCCCTTGAGAAAACCGGCAAGGAAGAGGCAACGGCGGGGCAGGTGGAGACCGTAACGACCTAGTCTTAAGGAAGGCCTAGTCGAAAGCGATTCGGGCCAGCCGCCAGGCGCAATGCGAACCGGGCCGGCGCATGCGGCGTTCCAGCCGGCTTGGGATCCGCCTACAGGAACCGCTCCAGTTCCAGCCTGTCCCGTCGCGGTTCTCAGCTACAATCAATCGCTGAAACCCGGCAGTGCGCGGTCTCCCCGCGGGAGACGGGGCACACCCCATGGACAGGACACACAGCAAAATGTGGCGAAATCTGTCGTTGATCGTCGCGTGGCTCGGATTCCACACCGCAGCGACATCCGCCGAATTGACGGTCCGCGTGGTCACCGACTCCGACACCCCGATCGCAGAAGCGGTTGTTTTCCTGCCTGACAAGGCAAAGAGTGGTTCGCCGGCGCGCGCGCGCGGGTCGATAGTGCAGCGCGACCGGATTTTCCAGCCCTTTGTGACCGTCGTGCAGCGGGGGACCGCGATCAACTTTCCGAACGACGATCCCATCATGCACCACGTCTATTCGTTCTCCCCCGCAAAGCACTTTGAAATCAAGCTGTACAAGGGCACGCCCGCTGCGCCTGTGGTATTCGACAGGAGCGGCGTCGTCGTGCTCGGATGCAACGTGCACGACTGGATGATTGCGTACGTTCTGGTCGTCGACACCCCGCTCTTCGAGAAGACCGGCAAGGACGGCATTGCCCGGCTGCGCAACCTTCCGGTCGGGCCACACCAGTTGATGGTCTGGTATCCGGGAATGCGCGAGCCGGTCGCACTGGCCTCGCTTTCGCTTACAGACGAGGAAGCCAGGACTATCACCCATAGACTCAAGACTCCGCTCAAGAGGCAACCCCCTGCGCCCCCCTTCGATCCGTTGCGCTATTCATTGCTGACGAAGGAAAAAACGGGCCTGCCCGGGGATGTGTGCGTGTCCCCCCCGCTCTGAGCGCCCACGAATCATGATGCCAGCCAGTTCGACTGCATTGACCGTCCGGCGGGCAGCGATCGCGTTCGCCGCATGCGCGATGCTCGCCGGCTTCCCGGCGGCTGGACAGCAAGGTGCGCCGGCAGCTGCAGAATCCTCCCTACCGGTCCAGCCCCCCGCGGCCCCCGGCGATGGTGACACCCCCATTCCCGGACGCGTGCTGTTGCAACTGCGCCCGATGTTCACTTACATCGACCAGGCGAACAGGCCCCGACTCGCACAAGCGACAAATCTGCGCACGCTGCTGGGATACCGCAGCGCGCCTGTCGAAGATTTCGCATTCACCGGACAGATCGTCGACATCAGCTGGCTATACCCGATGCGGGCGTCGAACGTGCCCGGTGCGCCCTCGCTCTACCCGCTGGTCCTCGACCCGGACAAATCCGATGTCAACCTGCTCTTCGCCGACTATGCCGGCCTGCCCGATACGCGCGTTCGCTTCGGCAGGCAGGTCATCAAGCTCGACAACGAGCGCTTCGTCGACGATGCCGATGTCAGGCAAATGCCCCAGGTGTTCGACGCCCTGAGCGTGCGCAACACCAGCATCCCGAATACGGAGATCTCGGTCGCGCGCGCCTGGCACGTGCGCACCTTCATAGGCAATCGCCTCCAGACCGGCACCACCCTGCTCAACGCGCGCGTCCAGCTCGAATCCGGCCCCAGCCTGGGCGGCCTACTCCTACTTACAGGACCAGCCGCTGACAGGCAGCCAGACCGGCTTCGCCGACAACTCGAACCGGATCAGCGGCGTGCGCATGGAAGGCAACCAGTCCGGGTCGGCCGGCATGAAGTGGTATTACACCGCGGAAGCCGCCCAGCAACGCCCCTATGCCAATGGCGACTCCCGGATCCGGGCCGGCTACCAGAAACTCGCGTTCGGCCCTGCCTGGTCGTCTTTTTCTGCCCAAATAAGTTACGAGCGACTGGGAAGCAACAACGGACTGTACGGATTCCAGACCCCCCTTTCGTACACGACGGCCAACGGATACTCCTACGCATTTTTCACCATTCCCGCCGGTGGATTGCGCGATCTCAGCATTTCGGGGGGAGCGAACTGGGGCCGCTTCAACGTACTGCTGAAGAGCCACCGCTTCAAAGCCGACTTCGGCAGCCAGGTCTACGGCACCGAACATGACGCGGCCCTCGCGTACCGCTTCACCGATTCGATTTCGGTTCGCGCGGTGTTTGCATGGTTCCGCCCCGCTGAGGGCAGTGGGCTGGTATCCACTGACCGGCACTACGTCACGCTGCAATACGATTTCTAGGTGAGCAACGTGTCAAGCAGCAGGGAACACCGAGCGCCGGCCTGCCGTACAAACATGGCAAGCTGTGCGGCGGGCAAGGGATAACCCGTCCAACGCGGGCGGGGGTGCGGGGGTTTGCTGTCCGATATATCTTTTTTATATGTAAATTGCCCGCAGAACCTTGCTGTGATGGCATAGTTCCGCATAAATCTTCCGAAAATACGCTCTGCTTCACTCTGCCCTGATATCGGCCGCCTTGGCCGCCTTGCCGTACTTGTCGAAATCCTCGCGGATCAGCTTCACCATCTGCCCCGCGTTGAGCACCAGCATGTCCATGCCCGCTCCCTCGAGTTTCTTGCGCACCTCGGGTTGTGCGGCGACCTTCAGCACGTCCGCCTCTATTCTGGCGACGATTGCGGGCGGTGTGCCGGGCGGTGCCATGAAGCCGTAGTAGCTCTCCAGCGAATAATCCTTCAGCTCGGGAATCCCCGACTCGCGCACCGTCGGAATGTCCGGCGCGGCGGCGGAACGGTTCGCGCTCAGGAGCGCGATGGGCCGCAGCCGGCCCTGCTTGAAGAACGGCACCGCGGGCGGCAAGGTGGCCACCACGATGTCGATGTGTCCTGCCACGGCGTCCGCCACCGCAGGCGCGCAGCCCTTGTGGGGAATGTGCAGGGCGGAAATGCCCATCATGCTTTTGTACATCTCCATGCCGAAGTGATGCGGACTGGCGACGTTGCAGCTCGCGTAGGCAAACTTTCCGGGCGCGGCTTTCAGCATCGCGGTGAATTCCTTCATGTCCTTTGCCGCCACCTTGGCGCTGTTCACCGCGATCACCATCGGGCCCGAGGTGACGATGGCGATGGAGGCGAAGTCCTTGATGAAATCGAACGTGAGTTTCGAATACACCACCTGGTTGATGATGTGGGTGTTGGTGGCGAGCAGCAGGGTGTAGCCATCGGCGGCGGCGCGATGCACCACCTCCGCGCCGATCGAGCCGCCCGCGCCGGGGCGGTTCTCCACCACCACCTGCTGCTTCCACACTTCGGAGAGCCGCTCCGCGAACACCCGGCCGGTGGTGTCGGCGCCGCCGCCCGGGGTATAGGTGATGATCAGCTTGACCGGCCGCGACGGGTAGTCCTGGGCGAGCGCCGGGACGGAGGAAAGCGCCAGCGCGGCGAGCGCAACGAGCAACGCAGGGAATCTTTGCATGGCGGCCATCCTCATCCTGTAGGTTCGGTGAATCCGGGTCGGGTGAATCTGCATACGTCTACGCAGGCTAGCACCCGCGCGCCTTGTCCTCAACTCGCGCGCGCGACCGCGTGCATCCTGCAGCACTGCTGTGCCGTCTGCTGTGCCGTCAATTGCATCCCGGGATTCAGGCGCGCGGGGTTTCCAGGCAACTGCGCAGATACCAGCGCGCGATCTCCTCGCCGGTCGCCTTCCAGACGCCGTCGAAGCCGTCGATGTAATCCAGGGCGCGGGCAAGCGCCGGCATGCGGTGCGGCTGGCCGGTGATGTAGGGATGCAGGCAGATGGCCATCACGCGCGCCGAGTCCGCGCCTTCGCGCCACAGCACGTCGAATTGGTCGCGGATCATGCGCTCGAACTCGCCGGGCGTGTACTTGGAGCGCACGATCGCCGCGGTGTCGTTCAGCTCGTAGGAGTACGGCACCGACACCAGCGTTTTTCCGCCCACTTCCATCGCGTAGGGCTGATCGTCGTTCACCCAGTCGGCGACATAGAGGCAGTTCTCCGCGGCGAGGTGGTCCAGCGTATTCCAGGTTTCCTGCAGGCCCGCGCCCAGCCAGCCGACCGGCCGCTTGCCCGTCGCGCGCGCAATGCGGTCCAGCGATGCGGCGATCACCTCGCGTTCTTTTTCAGGGGGCACTTCAGTCAGCCGCTCGGTATTGGTATGGCAGTGGCCCATCATTTCCCAGCCGAGCCTGACGCAATCTTCGACGATCTGCGGATGGTGGTCGCACACGGCGGCGTTGAGCGCCACGGTGCTGCGTATGCCGTGGGCCGAGAGCGCATCCATGAGGCGGAACACGCCCACCCGGTTGCCGTAGTCGCGCTGCGCCCAGTGGCGCACCATCGGCGTGGGGTCGCCGCCCCTGGGCCGCTCGTTGGCATCGCCTGGCATCGGCTGGTCGAGCGCGAAGAATTCGATGTTGGTCACCACCCACAAGGCGACCCTGGCCCCGCCAGGCAAGGTCAGCTTGCCGCGGCGGTTGATCGGGCTGTAGGAAAACGGGCCGTAGGGGGTGGGCTTCATTGCGATTTCTCCGTTGCCGGCAGTTGCGCGATCAGTTCTTCGAGAGACATCACGTCGGCGTATTTGTGGGCGACGTCGAACAGCGCCACCCGGTGCAGAAAATCCGACTCGTCCCCGGTGGTCTCCTCCGCGATCGCCACCTTGTAGCCAAAGGACTTCCCTTCCACCGCGGTGGCGCGCAACGCGCCGCTCGCGGGCGCGCCGCATACGATCAGCGAGCGGGCGCCGCGCAGGGTCAGCGCGCGCTCCAGGTCCGAGGAGAAAAAAGCGCTCTCGCAGGGCCGGGCGCAGACCGCCTCGCCCGCATGCAACGAAAGCTGCGCCGCCGCGCTCGCGCCCGGCGGCAACGAATGCACGACCGGCAGATGGCGAAGGCGGGCTTCCTCAATAAGGCTCGCGGTTGCGGCGATCCAGCCGCGCGAGGCCGGCGTCGCGGCGAACAGGTCGCTGCGCGGATGCACCACCACCAACGCCGGTTGCGCGCCCACCGCGCGCTCGCGCAGGTAAGGCGAATAGATGAGGCGAATCTCGTCGGTCACGAGATCGCGCCAGCAGTAGTCCTCGAAATCGCGCATCACAAGAGGCAGCGGAGGGAATGGCAATCGTGCGCATGGCGCACGCTACCATGTTGCAGCATCACGCCGCCGCGCCCAGGCGCGACTGGGGTGCGCCCGACGTGCGCGCCATGTACTCGCACGCCGCGCCCAGGTCCATCACCGTGGCGTACTTGAGGTGCATGTCGAAGAGGCTCGCCTGCTGGGTGAGATCGCAGCGATCGAACACGCAATCGGCGACAACGGCCACCGGATAGCCGAGCGACCAGGCCTCGACCACGCTGGAGCGCACGCAGCCGCTGGTGCTCTCGCCGACGATGATGAGCGAGTCGGCGCCGAGTTCGTTGAGGAAGGCGGAGGTCGGCGTGCCGAAAAATGCGCTGGCGCGCTTCTTGTAGACCACCAGTTCGCCTTCCACCGGCGCGAGTTCGTCCTTGATCTTGTAGAGCGCGAGATCGGGCTGGCGGCGCTTGCGATTGGTCGGGTGGATGCCGCGCGGGTCGGTCTCCCTGCGCGTGTCATAGGTGACATGCACGATGGGCATACCGTGTGCGCGCGCCTGGCGATACAGTTCCACCGTGGGCGCGAGCGCCCGCCAGGCATGTTCGCCGCAGGAAGCCGGGTACTGATCGATCAGTTCGCGCACCGGACGATTGCCGCCGTCGTACACAAGATCGTAGAGATCCACCGCGAGCACGGCCGGACGACGCCCCGCAAAAAGCGGCACCTTGCGGTGCGCCAGCAGCGCACGCGCAGGTGCGTCGACGACATCAATCCAGGGTTCGTAGGCGGTCATACAGAACTTTGCTTCGCCCGCCCCGCAGAGCAGATTGCCCTTGCTTCCCTTTCACTCCGGGAGAGGATTGCCCTTGCTTCCATTTCACTCCGGGAGAGGATTGCCCTTGCTTCCCTTTCACTCCGGGAGAGGATTGGTCTTGCTTCCCTTTCACTCCGAGAGAGGATTGGTTTTGCTTCCCTCTCCCTCCGGGAGAGGGACAGAGGGTGAGGGAAAAATGCGCTCATCTCGAAACAGAATCCTGGATACAAGTGCCCGCTGCAGTTCACAAAGGCGATTCGATTAATATACCAGATCGATTCAGCGGAACGAGAAACGGCCGGCCATGCGCACCCTGCTATGCAACGCAAGCTGGATCGCGACATGCGACGACGCGCAGCCGTGGCTGGAACGCGCGCATGTGTCGGTGGTCGACGGGCAGATCGAGTGCGTGCAGACCGAACCCATCACGCTGCCTGCCGAGCAGACGGTGGACCTGCACGGCTGCCTGCTGATGCCGGGCCTCATAAATCTGCACCATCATTTCTTCCAGACGCTCACCCGGGCTCACCCTGCCCTGCACCGCGCCGCCGCCGAGGACTGGCTGGTGGAGCTTTATCCGCTATGGGCCGAACTGGAACCGGCGGACTTCGCGGCGGCGGCGCGCAACACCGCGGCCGAACTGCTGCTCTGCGGCACCACCACCAGCGTCGATCACGCGTTTGCGCTGGGCGACCGGGGCGACGCGCGCATCGCGGCGCAGATCGACACGGTGCGCTCGCTCGGACTGCGCCAGCACCTGGTGCGCTCCTGCCTGCCTGCCATCGGCGGCCGTGTCGAGACGCGTCTGTCGGCCATCATGCGCGGGCGGTTGACTACCCTGATAGACGAAAGCGCAGCGCTGCTCGCGCAATGCGCAGCCGATCTCGCGCGCTGGCACGACCCGCGACCGGGATCGATGCTGCAACTCGCGCTGGGGCCCTCCAACCTGCCTTACACCCTGCCCGGTCTGATGCGCGATCTGGCGGCACTGGCCGCGCAGCATGGCTGCGGCCTGCATGCGCATTACCACCCGCGCGATGCCGAGCGCGCGCTCTGCCGGAAGCTGAACGGACAGTCGCCGCTCGCGTTCCTGGAAGCTGCCGGGTGGCTGCGTCCTGGCACCTGGCTCGCGCACTGCACCGAACTCGACGACGAGGAGATCACCCGCTTCGCCGCCTGCGGCGTGGGCGTGGTGCACTGCCCGCGCACCGTGCTCAGACTCGGCTATCGCATTCCAAGGCTGGCGCGCATGCGCCGCGCCGGCGTAAAGCTCGCATTCGGCGCGGATGGTTCCGCCAGCAACGACGGTGGCGCCTTCATCTCCGATATCCGCCTGGGCATGCTGCTGCATCGGGTGGACACGTCCGATGATGCGGATACAGCGAGAGATTGGCTCTCACCGCAGGACGCGCTGGTCATGGCCACGCGCGGCGCGGCGGCGATGATAGGCCGCAGCGATATCGGGATGATCGCACCCGGCCTGTGCGCCGATCTGTGCGCCTACGATCTGTCGGGACTCGATTGCGCGGGCGGCCTGTCTGATCCGCTGGGTGCATTTCTGCTGGCGGGATCTGGAACGCGAGCCCGCCTCACGATGGTGGACGGCCGCATTCGCGTGCGCGACGGCAGGCTGGTGGATAAGAATGAAGCGGCGATCGCTGCGGAAACCAATGCGCGCGCAGCGCGGCTGCTGGCGCGTGCACGCGACGCTTTTTCGATGACGCGCCGATGACGCGCGTGGATGCAGCGCGACAGGCGCACCGCGTCTGAAATTCTCGGATTCCAAAACAGTCGCCGCCACGACACGCGCGGCGAATCCTCACTGCCAGAGTTCCACCCGCTCGCCCCGCGCGCGCATTTGCCCGGCGCGCGCCTGAATATAGCGCTGGAAACTCGGCTCGCTGCGATAGCCGCCCTCGGCGACATAGGCGAGCGCTGAAGCGAGATGGAACGGCCGCAGGTAGGCCTCGACGCGCAGCACTTCGCGACCGCGGTCATCGAAAAACACCAGCGTTGGCGTGTAGTTCACCTTCAGCTCGCGCGCCCAGGCATCGGCGTTGCTTCGCTTGCCGTCCGGTTTGGTGAGAACAGCGGTGTCGCCCAATGCCAATCGCACGACGTCGAACCGGCCGATCTGGCTGCCCACCTCGGGTCTGCGGAAGCCCTCGCGGTGCAGGTCGTCGCACCCGCTGCAATGGCGCGTCTCGAACAGCGCGAGGAGCGGCTTGCCGCCCGGCTGGCGCTTGAGCGCGTACGGCGGCTTGATGAAAAACGGCTCGTCATGCAGGCGATCGCTCGCCGCTTCCTTCACCGCCGTTTTCATGTACTCGCCGAACGCCTGCTTTTTCTCCAGCTTGCCCGCGGCGTAATCGATCGCCGCCTCGAAGCGATGCGGCGGGTAATAGCCGTTCAGCCGGGCCGCCACCGCGCCCTGCTCGTCGAACAGCAGTATCGTCGGCGTGAACTGCACCTTCAGCATGCGCGCGAACTCTTTCTCGTTCATGGCGCGGCCGTCGGTCCAGGTGACTTCGCGGTCGCCCCAGATGTTGAGTGCCAGCGAAACGAAATGGCGGCGCGTCTTCTCGACAATGCGCTGCTGCGTGAAGTTGGTGCGGACCAGCTCTTTGCAGTAAGGACAGCCGTCCTGGCCGAAATAGACCAGCAGCCGCCGGCCCTCCTTCGCCGCCTCGCGCACATCCTCGCGGATGTCGAGAAAGGTCTCGGTGAACCAGGCCGGCGTCTCCATCGGCTCGGGCGCTGGCTGCGCTTGTTGCGCTTGTTGCGCGCGCAACGGCGACTGCGTCAGTGCGCCGCACAGCACGGCCGCCAGCAGCAGGCGCTGCAGCAGCAGGAAAAGTCGCGGGTTGCGAAGCATGGAATGACCGGTCTGACGGCTGCCTGGTTTCATCAATCCCTGCGGATTCTACCCGCCCTCACATCTGCGCCCCCGGTTCACGCGCGCGGACGTCCCCGTCACGGTCCTTGCGTTTGCATCCGGCCGGGATCATCGCCTGCTGCTAAGCTGGCGCCTGTGCGCGTTTCAGCACCGCAACATCGCGTTGTCTCACGGAGGTACACATGCGATCCGGTCTCTTGTCGCGCTTCATTCCATTGATCGGCGCTCTCGCCATCGCGGCGTGCGCCGGCACGTCGCCACCAGAGGGCCCCGCCGCGTCACCGGACCTGGTGCTCTACAACGGCAAGATCGTCACGGTCGATGAAACGTTCAGCACCGCCCAGGCGCTCGCCATCCGCAACGAGCGTTTCATTGCGGTCGGCAGCAACGAGTCGGTACGCCGGCTGGCCGGTGTCGGCACGCGTTCCATCGACCTCCGCGGCCGCACCGTGATACCCGGGCTCATGGATGGCCATCTGCACAATGCCGGCGGCGGTCCCGGTGTAAACCTCTCCGATGTGCGCACCATGGACGAACTGCTGTCCGCGATCGCCGCGCGTGCGAGCGTCACTCGACCCGGCGAGTTGATCGTTTCCAACAGCGACTGGCACGAGGCACAGCTGCGCGAGCAGCGCCTGCCGCACCTCAGGGATCTCGACCGGGCGGCGCCCGGGCATCCGGTGGTGCTGGTGCGCGGCGGCAACCAGTTCATCGTCAACTCGGCGGCTTTAAGGCGCTGGAACATAACCGCCGGCACGGCATCTCCGCCTGGCGGTGAAATCGGGCGCGACAGCAACGGCCAGCTCAACGGCGAGCTGGTGAACACGGCCAGGCGCCTGGTGACCCTGCCGCCCCCCGCAAAGCTGGCGGTCGATGAAATTCTCGCGCAGATGAAGCTGCTGAATGCCGCGGGCCTCACCGGCATCCGCATACCGGGCTCGTTCCAGTTCGGCGGCGATGCCGTGGAGCCCTATCGCATGTTCCAGGCGCTGAAAGCCGGGGGACGACTGACGATGCGGGTCAATTACCTGATGCGCATCGCCGATTACCCGGGCGCAGAGGGATTGCGAACGATGATCGCGAAATGGAACGTGAAGCCCGAAGAGGGCGACGAATGGCTGCGTATCGGCGGCATGAAGCTCCAGGTCGACGGCGGCTTCGAAGGCGGGCACATGCGCACCGCCTATCAGGAACCTTTCGGCCGGGGCGGCAGGTTCAGGGGCATACAGGTCCTGCCCGTGGCGGACCTCAACGCCGCGGTGCGCGAGCTGAATCAACTCGGCTGGCGCGTCGCCACACACGCAGTCGGCGACGCCGCGATCGACCAGGTGATCGCCGCCTACGCCCTCGCCGACCGGGACCGGTCGATCCACGGCAAGCGTTGGGTAATCGAGCACGTCTTCATCGGCCGGCCCGAGCACTATTCGCAGATGCGCGCCCTGGACCTGATGATCTCCGCGCAGAACCACCTGTATCGCGCAGGACCCAGCCTGGTCAAGTACTGGGGCCGCGCGCGCGCCGAGCAGGTCACGCCGGTGCGCAGCTTCCTCGACGCCGGCTTCGCTGTCGCCGGCGGCACCGATTCACCGGTGATTCCCTACAACCCCTTCCGGGCGATGTACCACTTTATCTCGCGGGAGACGATTTCCGACGGCGTCTACGGCGCGAACCAGCGCATCACGCGCGAAGAAGCGCTGCGCGTATTCACCATCAACAATGCGAAGCTCACCTTCGAGGAAGGCATCAAGGGTTCCATCGAGCGCGGCAAGCTGGCCGACCTGGTGATTCTGCCGGCCGACATCCTGAGCATTCCCGAGAAACAGATCGAAGGCCTGAAGCCGGTCGCGACCATGGTGGGCGGGCGTTTCGTCTACACCGATCCGGCGGTGCGGCTGGATTGAGCGGCATTCATGAGCGCAGGTTGCAGCCTGCGCTCATGCCCGCGCGCCGCTGCGCCTACTGGATGAACTGGTTGGTGTAAAGCTCGTTCACCGGCACCGCTTTGGGGACAATGCCCTGCTGCACGTAGTAGTTCTGCACTTCGGCCAGCCGCTCCGGATCCATCGCCCCCAGCACCTTCGAACCCGAGTAGGTGTATTCGATGTACTGGCGGAACGCCTCTTGCAGATAGGCTTCGCGACCGGCATAAGCTGGAGCAGCGGCGATGTAGGCCGTCACCGAGCCCATCGGATCCTTGAGGATGTCCGCCAGGCCCTGCAAGGTGGCGCGCACCAGCTTGCGGACCAGTTCGGGACGCTTCTGTATCATCTCGTCGGAGGCGAGGATCGCCTGTGCCATCGACTTCACGTACTGGTCGGAGGCCATGTAGCGCAACTTGCCGCCGGCGGCGCGCGCGGCCAGCCCGAAGTCGATCGGTCCGGCGAATCCCACCGACTTGCCGGCCACCGCCTGCTGCCACACGCCCACCGGACCCGCCGCCTGGATGTCGACGTCGTTCCTGGTGAGGCCGACGGTCGCCAGAATGCCGAGCAGCACGTAAAAGGACGTGTCCTGATACGACATCACGGTCATCGTCTTGCCTTTGAGATCGCGCAGGTCGTTGATACCCACGCCTTCCATCAGATACAGGTGGTGCAGGGCGCGGCCACCCATGATGCCGACCGCCTTGACCGGCACGCCCTGGGCGCGCGCGATGATGGGCGTGTCGCCCAGACCGCCGCCTATGGGCGCGTTGCCGGCGCCGAGTTGCTTGGCCACGTCCACGCCGCCCCTGCCGGTCTGGAAGGTCACCTGCAGACCCTCGCGTGCGTAGTAACCGCGATGCTGCGCCAGCACCCACGGCGCAAAGGTCGGCAACGACTGCGGCGCGGGCAACAGGTAGTTGATCGGCTCGAGTTGCTGGGAGCGCGCCGGGGGAACGGCCGCAACGAGCGCAGCGGCGCCCGCCGCGGTCACGAATTCTCTCCTGCTGATCGTCATGGTTATCTCCTGGGTTGTGCAGAAAGGACTATGGTATTCGACATCAGGCAAGTGGGTATTCCAGTGGCGCCGAGCACTACCATCGTAGGGCGCGGATTCATCGCGCCACGGTCGCGGGAAAACCATGTGTATTCGGCGCGCCAAAATTGCGCCCTACGGCCGCGCCCTGCGGCCGGGCCCTGCAGCCGCGCCCTGCGGTGATGATAGTGTCACCGCTCGGCGGCTAACGGCACACCAGATTGAATCGCACCCGCACTGGGCAGAGCGGCAGTCGGTCTGCTGCTATTGTGCCGGGCGCGGCAATGGGTCGCCTCGAAAGGATCGCATGGATTTGATCGATCATCCGGAATTCAGCGGCTGATGGCAGTGGAGAGCGTTGACTTCATCGTCGTCGGCGCGGGTTCGGCCGGCTGCGCGCTCGCGGCGCGGCTCACCGAATCCGGCAGGCATAGTGTGCTGCTCGTCGAAGCGGGCGAGGATGATCCCTGGGTGTGGCTGCGCATTCCCACGGGCGTGGCGAAGATCGTGGTTGGCGAGCGCGCGCTGTGGCGGCTGCACACGGAAAGCGATGCGGGTCTGGGCAATCGGTCGCTGTTCTGGCCGCGCGGCAAGGTGCTGGGCGGCACCTCCAGCATCAACGGCATGTTCTGGGTGCTGGGCGAGTTCCCGGGATTCTCGATCGGCATGGTCCAGCAGCAACCGTCATCGCGCGGCAGCATCCACATCCGCGCCAACGACGTGCGCAGCGCGCCCGTAATACGCGCCAACTATCTGTCGCATCCGGACGACCTGAATGCCTTCGTCCGCGGCATGCGCCTCGCCCGTCGCGTGGTTGCGCAACCGGCGCTCGCGCGCTACGTGGTGCGAGAGTCGCGCCCCGGCGCGTCGATCGAATCGGACGAGGCGATCGCCGATTACATACGCCAGAGCATCTTCTCTTCCTATCATCCTGCGGGCACCTGCCGCATGGGCAACGATGCCATGGCGGTGGTGGATGCGTCATTGCGCGTGCGCGGCGTGGCCGGACTGCGTGTCGCCGATGCGTCGGTGTTCCCCACCCTACCCGCATCCAACATCAATGCGGCGGCAATTCTTGCAGGCGAGAAAACCGCGGACGCGCTGCTGCGCGCAGCCGGCTGACAGCCTGCGTCGACGGTGCGTCGACGAGAAGTTGTGTGGGACGTGTACTCGATTCACGTTGCATCGGGTTGGATCGTGCGCATGGCACACGCTACGGTGGATCGTGTCGGATGGTGCGCGTGGCGCACGCTGCGGAAACCCGGTTTCGCTCCGCGATTCGGCGTTTATTGCAAACCGCCGATCAATTGTGGCAACAATCTGATGGTGCAATAAACGGGTCAACCCCCCTGTTTCAGGGCGCGTTATTCGCTCATCCGCGTAACAACGGATACCTCTCTCAAACAGACAAGGAGCATCAAATGAAATCACTGATCGCACTCGCAATCGCCGCCGCGTTCGCCGGCGCCAGCCTCAACGCTGCTGCACAAACCCCCGCCCCCGCGGCGCCCGCCAAGTCGGCAACGACTCCGGCAGCGCCCGCAGCGGACACCAAAGCGGCCGCGCCCGCCGCGAAAGCCGATGCGAAAGCCGACGCCAAAGGCGGCGCGATGAAGGCCGACACCAAGAAGGACGACACCAAGAAGGCCGAGAAGTCCAAGGGCAAGAGCGAAGAAAAGAAGGCTGACGCGAAGTCGGGCAAGTAAGACGCCTGCTGCCGGGGAGATTTCCTGCACCGGCATCAAGAGGCGGGGGCAACCCCGCCTTTTTTTTGCGGTTCATGACCTGCGGGACTTGCGTTCCGCCGGGTCGCCCATACTTAAGTCTCCGTGGGTGGCATTGTGGAGCGCATATCCGCCATGGCGGGGCGCGATCCGGCATTCCGCCCGACTGTCGAACGGTAATACGGGTGCATTGACGGCGGGCTACAATTGCCGCCGCAGCAACCATTTGCAATACGCACCGATGCAGCGTGCACAGGTGCGGCGGGCGGGTCCCAATCCGGCGCGCCGGACCCGCATCCTGCGTAATTCCGGCGCGCCCCTCTCGGAAGGAGTCGTTCATGAAACGCATCGTTCTGTTCCTCGTCACCAACCTGGCAGTGGTGCTGCTGCTCGGCGTCATCCTCAACGTGCTCGGGCTGAACCGGTTCATCAACGACGCCGGCATCAACGTCGGCACGCTGCTGGTTTACTGCACGGTGTTCGGATTCGGCGGCGCCTTCATTTCGCTGCTGATTTCCAAGCCCATGGCGAAGTGGTCCACGGGGGCGCGCGTGCTCCACGATCCGACCGACGGCACCGAACTGTGGCTGGTCGCTACCGTGACCAGGCTCGCCGAGCGCGCCGGCATCGCGATGCCCGAAGTCGCCGTGTATGAAGGCGAGCCGAATGCCTTCGCCACCGGAGCGTTCAAGAATTCATCCCTGGTGGCGGTGTCCACCGGCCTGCTGCAAAGCATGACGCGCCAGGAAGCAGAAGCGGTGCTCGCCCATGAAATCGCGCACATCGCCAACGGCGACATGGTCACGCTCACGCTCATACAGGGGGTGGTGAACACCTTCGTGATGTTTCTCGCCAGAGTCATCGGCTACTTCATCGACCGCACGATATTCCGTTCCGAACGCAGCAATGGCCCGGGTTACTACATCACCGTGATGGTGCTGGACCTCGTGTTCGGTTTGCTCGCGTCGACCATCGTCATGTGGTTCTCGCGCAGGCGGGAGTTCCGCGCCGACGCCGGCTCGGCGAAATATCTGGGCACGCCGCAACCGATGATCAATGCGCTCGCGCGCCTGGGCGGCATAGAGCCGGCCGGTGAATTGCCGAAATCGCTGGCGCTGGCGGGCATCAACAGCAAAGCCGGCTGGAGTGCGCTGTTCTCCAGCCACCCGCCGCTGGAAGAGCGCATCGCCGCCCTTCAGCAGCAGCAACCTGTGCCCTCAGGCAATGCCTGGGGTAGATAGCTGCAGCGCTTGGGGTAGATAACTGCAACGCCTTGGGTAGATAGCTGCAGCGCCTGGGGTAGATAGCTGCAACGCCTTGGGTAATTAGCTCCGACGCCTGAGACCGATAGCATCGTTGCAGCATCGCGGTGCCGGCCGAAAGCGCAGCGCCGACTGGCTCGCAAAAACGCCGCAGGCACGCCTGCGGCGTTTTTGTCTGTGCTCAGATGACGCCGCGCGCCGTCGCCCCGTCGGCCTGAAGTGCGCCGCCGGTGGTGTACTCGGTCAGCTCCGAGGCCATCAGCACGATCAGGCGCGCCATTTCCACGGTAGTCGCCATGCGCCGCAGCGGCAGACCCCGGATGTACTCCGCCTTGAATTCCGCTTCATCCCTGCCGTGGTGTGCGGACCAGGCCTTGAATACCTTGTCGAGCCTTTCCGTCGGGCCGGTAGGGCCGGGATTGACGGCCGTGACGGTGATGCCCTCCGGCCCCAGCAGTTCGGCCAGGGACTTGGTGAGATGCAGCGCCGCGGCGTTCATGCTGCCCATCACGTATTCGGCGACCGCCCAGCGGCCGCCCGCGCCGATCACATTCACGATGCGCCCGCGGTGCTGCGCCCGCATTGCCGGCAGTACCGCCCGGATGGCGCGCACGTAGCCCATGGGTTTCAATGCAAAGCTTTCCAGCCAATCCGCGTCCGTGACCTTGTCGAATGAGCCGAGCGGGGAAGAACCCGCGTTGTTGATCAGCACATCCACCCGGCCAAGCTGGCGGATGGCGCTTTGCATGCCTTCGGCCACCCCCTGCTCCGTGGAAAGATCGGCCACCACGGGGAACGCCCGCGTCCCGCCCGAGCGGATCTCCGCCGCCACGGCCTCCAGCCGCTTGCTGTCGCGCGCCAGCAGCGCGACATCGGCGCCTTCGCCGGCGAGAACACGCGCCACCTCGATACCTATGCCGCGGCTTGCGCCGGTCACGATGCAGGCTTTTCCCTTCAATCCCAGATCCATGCAGTTCCCCTCTTGTCTGCCGGGATGGCCAGCTATCCCGGGTGGCTACGCAATTGCATCGATGAATCGTTTCGCGTCGGCGACTTCCGTGGCGAGCACGCGCAGGGTCAGCAATGCCGCGTCATGGTGCGCCTTCGAGGAGGAACAGCAGCAGTCCTCGAGGAGGATGGCGTTGTAGCCGAGCTGAATCGCATCCCGTATCGTGTGGTCCACCGCGACATTGGTCGCGATGCCGGTGACGACCACGGTTTCGATATTGCGCGCTTTCAGCACGCTGACCAGATCGCTGCCGTAGAACGAGCTGATGCGGCTGTGCTCGACGACAAAATCGCCCGCCTCGGGCTTCAGTTCGTCGATGAACTCCACGCCCCGCGTGCCGCGCACGAAGCCGTTCATTTCCGCGACGGCATTGAACAAGGCGTTGTTGCGCACCAGGTCGGCATGCCCCGGCCAGTAGCAGACCTTGACGTGGACGATGGGCATCGCTGCCCGGCGCGCCGCGGCCACGACCGCCACCGTCCGCCCTATGACTCCGGTATCGGCCACCATGGCGGCGAAAGTGGGCCCGAGTATGCCCTCGGGCTTCACCGCATCCACCTGCCAGTGCACCGCGAGGACCGCGGTGCGCTGCTTGTCCATTTTCGCCAGCCCCTTCAGGCTGTGCTCTATCAGTCCCTTCATGCCTTCGCTCTCTTCCCGATGAATTGAACTCCCTGCACCTGCGCGCTTGCCCCGTTCAGCCCCACACGTCGCGCGCGACTTCCACCACCCGCTCGAGCTTCGCGATCTGCTCGCCGCGGCTGAGCGCGTTGCCGTCGAAGGTCGATGAAAACCCGCACTGCGGCGAAAGGCAGAGTTGCTCCAGCGGCACGCACTTCGCCGCCTCGTCGATGCGCCGCCTGATCGCGTCCTTCGTTTCGAGTTCGGCGCGCTTGGAGGTCAGGAGGCCCAACACCACGCATTTCCCGGCGGGCACTTCGCGCAGCGGCTCGAACGAACCGCTGCGTTCATCGTCGAATTCGAGAAAAAAACCATCGACGTCCAGTTCCCTGAAGAGGCGCTGCGCCAGGAAATCGTAGCCGCCTTCTCCGACCCAGGACGAGCGGAAGTTGCCGCGGCAGATGTGCACGCACAGCCGCATGCCCGCGGGTCGCGCCGACACCGCGTCGTTGAACAGGCGGATGCAGGCGTCGAGCATGCGCTCCTCGTTGCCCCACACCGCGGCGGCGTCCCTGCGCCTGCGGGGATCGGCGAGAAAACCGAACGTCGTGTCGTCCAGCTGCAGATAGCTGCACCCCAGTTCGCCCAGCGCCGCCAGTTGCGCCCTGTATACCGCCGCGAGATCGCGCATGTAGCCATCCAGATCGGGATAGATCCTGCGGTCGATATAGTCGCGATTGCCCCTGGGGAGCGTCATGTTGGGCGAGGGCAGCGTCAGCTTGGGCGTGCCGCGGCTCGCCAGCGACTTGAGATAGCCGTAGTCATCGCCAAAGATGCAGCGCTCGAAGGCGAGCGGCGCGACGACCTCGAACGTCTTGCTGATCCACGGCAGTTCCCGCTCCCTGTTGCGGAATACGACGCTCGCTTCCTGGCCGGCGCGCATGCCGCCGATGCGCAAGATGAAATCCACGTGCCAGGAATCCCTGCGGAATTCGCCGTCTGTAATTACCTGGAGTCCGATGTCCTGCTGCATCCGAACCGCGTCGCGGATCGCGTCATCCTCGATCCGGCGCAAGGCCGCGGCGCTGATGCTGCCCGCGGCGAACTTCTCGCGGGCGCGCAGCAGCGGCGCCGGACGCAGCAGGCTGCCGACGTGCTCGGCGCGAAACGGCGGGCTGGTGCGCGCGTTCAACGGGCGTCTTTAAAGCGTACCTCGAACGAAACCGGACCGCGGCCCCGTTACTTGCTTATCAGCTTGCGCAGCGCCGCCGCATGCTCCGGACTGCGCTTGAGCGCCTCGGCCCAGCCGACTTCGTAGGCCGTATTGAGATACTTCCTGGCATTCTCGCCGGTGAAGGTGATGACTTCGACGCCGGATTCACGCTGGCGCTTGACGTCGTTCGCGTTGTATTCCTTCCAGAACGGCGCCTCCGCCTCCATCGCCTGCCCGTGGCGCGTCAGGAAATCCCGCTGCTTCGGCGTGAGCTTCTTCCACACATCCCAGTTCACCAGCACCGACAGGTCGGCGCTGTAGAAGCCCGGGTCGTAGCGGTACTTGGTCATTTTTTCCCAGCCGAAATCGAATATGCCGTGCACCGGCCAGCCGTAGCCATCGACGACGCCGCGCTCCAGCGCGGTGTAGACCTCGCCTGGCGGCGTGGTGATGACCGCGGCGCCCAGTGCAACAAAAAAATCCCGGTAGATCGGCGTGCTGCGTATCTTCATTCCGCTCAGGTCGGGCTTGTCGAGTTTCTTGTTGAGATACAGGTGGAACGGTGTGTAATCCACCATGCTCGCGAGGTAGTACAGGTTTGCCTTGGTGTTCCAGACCTTGTTGATGTAGTCCATCGCGCCGTTCTTGCGCATTTCGGCGATGGTGAGCTGCGACAGTTTCAGGATGTCCGCCTCGGGCATCAGGTTGGTGTAATAAGGCCCTGGGATCAGCGCGACATCGACCACCCCGGTCTTGAGCGCATTGCCCTGCTCGAAACTCGGAATGGCGCGCGGACCGCCGACGAACTGAATCTTCGCCACGCCCTTGCCGTCGGCATTGACTTTCTCTATCCAGTCGAGAAAGCGCTTGGTGTAGTACTGGCCTTCGGGAAAGGCGCTGACAGCGCGCAAGCTCACTTCCTGGGCGCCCGCCCATGCGCTGGAAAACAACAGCACCACTGCAAGCACTGACTTCACGACTGCGGTGTATCCATTCATGTGCGCTCCTCGATAAACCAGTTCAAAAATACGGACAAACACAGACAGCGTCCGGCTCCAATTGTTATTTCACTGCCACACCAGCTGGCAAGACCTGGCCGGATGCTAGCAGTTTCGAGACCCGGTGCAAGCTCACCGTTCCACGTTCTATCGTGCGAAAACAGCACCCTGCCCGCCGCCCCCGCCGCCACTACTCGGACTTCAGCCCGATAGCTTTCACCAGTCCCCCGGTGAGCTCGATGTCCGCCTTGATGGACGCGGCCAGTTCGGCGGGCGTGCCGCCGATTATGCGCATGTAGCCGCTTTCGAAATTCGCGCGCACCTCGGGCGTCTCCAGCGCCTTCACCAGCGCCCCGTGAAACCGTTCCACCACGGCGCGCGGCATGCCGGCCGGACCGAACAGGCTGAACCACAGCGGCGCGCGGCGGAATTCCGGCAGGGATTCGCGCAGCGTCGGAATATCGGGCAGGCGCGGATGGCGGGTGGCGTCCAGCACGGCCAGCACCTTTACCTTGCCCGCCGCCAGATGCGCGGCGACGCCGCCGTACGCGGGGTAGGCGAGGTCCAGGCGGCCGGCGAGCAGTTCCGGGACGATCTGGGCGATGCCCTTGTACGGCACATGCAGGATGTCCACGCCGGCAACCGATTTGATCATTTCCCCGTCGAAGTGCGGCACCGACCCGGGCCCGGAACTGCCGTAGGAGAGTTTTCCCGGATTGCGTTTCGCATGGTCGATCAGCTCGCGCATGCTGTTCACCGGCACGGCGGCATTGACCGTGACCGCAATCACCGGCTCCAGCACCTTGCTGATGGGCGTGAAATCCCGGACGGTGTCGTAGGGCAGATTCCTGTTCAGGAACGGCCCGATGACGATCTGCGCGGAGGTGCAGAACAGCAGGCTGTAGCCGTCGGGCGCGGCGCGCGCGATGTTTTCCGCGCCGATCGCGCCGCTGGCGCCGGGGCGGTTCTCGATGACGAGGGGCTGGCCGAGCAGCTCCAGCATCTTCGGCATGATCACCCGCAGATAGATATCGTTGCCACCTGCGGGGTTGGGGACGACGATGCGTATCGGCTTGTTCGGGTACGCCTGTGCGAAAACCGGTATGGCGCACCAGGCCAGACAGGCGAGCAGCGCGGTCGCGCAGCGCCTGAGCATCGCCATCGCCGGCCTGGCGCCGGCCGACCCCGTTGAATGCACCACGTCTTTCAGCACCGGGCGCCTCAATTCTTGTAGGAGGGATAGAGGCGATCCAGTATGCGCAGCTGGGCCGCCCATTCGGTTTTTTCGTTCGCCTTCATTGATCGCTCCCATTGGCGGGCTGTGTGCTCGCAGACTTCGTCGGAAGGCACGGCCATGTCGGCGCCCGCCGCCTCCAGGCGCAGCTGCACATCGCAGGCCTGCACCAGGTAGCGCATTACGCTGAGCGCGTCCGCGGCGGAGGTGCCGCAGGTGAGCAGGCCGTGATTGCGCAATATCATGGCCTTGTTGCGCGGCCCGAGATCCCGCGCGATGCGCGTCGTTTCATCCAGGTCCGAGGCGATGCCTTCGTAGTCGTGGTACGAGAGACGGTTGAAAAACTGCATCGCCCCCTGGTACATGGGCGCAAGGCGCGACTTGCGCGCGCCCATGGCAAGGCCCGGCTCGGTGTGCACGTGTATCGTGCAATTGATCTCCGCGCGGGCGTTCAACACCGCGGTGTGAATCGTGAAGCCGGCGGCGTTGATGTTCTGCGACTCGTTCATTGCCTTGCCGTCCAGGCGCAGCTTCACCAGATCGGATGCGCACACCTCGCTGAACATCAGGTCGTGCGGTTTCACCAGAAAACAATCCTCGCCGGGCGCGCGCATTGCGGCGTGGTTGTAGATCAGGTTCTCCCACCCGAAATGCGCGCACAGCCGGTAGACGGCCGCCAGTTCGACGCGCGCGCGCGTCTCCGACTCGACGCGCGCGCGCGTCCCCGACTCGACTCGCGCGCGTGCTTCGAGCTTGTCGCGTACCTGTGTTTCCAGCGCGGCGTAGCCGGCACGCCCCGCGTCCTGTTCGACCCTGAGGTCATTTGCCATTTTCATGTTCCCTTATTGCGAGCCTGTGACGGCCTGCTGCTGCCGGCGGAGACTCACTCCGCGGACATCTTCGTGTCGCGGACAACCTTCCTGTATTTTTCAATGTCGGTCTTTATTGCTTCCAGCATCTGCTCGGGCGTGCTACCCACGGGCTCGAATCCCAGGGGCAGGAGTTTCTCGGCGCCGAACTGCGGATCGCGTGTGATGCGCACCAGTTCGGCGTTGAGCCGGTCTACGATGGGCCGCGGCATGCCGGCCGGGGCGGTCACGCCCAGCCACGCATACAGATCGTATCCGGGAAGCGGCACCGCCTCCGCCAGCGTAGGCACGTCGGGCAATATCGACGAACGCACGCTGCTCACCACACCCAGCGCGCGCAATTTGCCGGAACGAATCTGCGGGATCAGCGGTGTGATCGATCCGAAGCTCGCGCTGACCTGCCCGCCGAGGACCGCCTGTACCACTTCACCCATGCCCTTGTACGGGACACTCACCAGTTCGATGCCGGCCATGGAGGCAAACATCGCGCCGGCGATGTGATCCACCGCGCCGACACCGGCCGTGCCATAGGTAATCGATCCGGGCTTGGCGCGCGCGAGCGCCACGAATTCCCCGGCGGTCCGCGCCGGATGCGCGGGGAGCACCGCCAGCACGAACGGTGTCACCGCAATCAGGCTGATGGGCTGGAAGTCTTTCACCAGATCGAACGGCAGCGATTTGGAGAGGGCGTTCACGATAGCCAGCGTCGCCGAGGTCATAAGAATGGTGTAGCCGTCGGGCGGGCGCCCCGCCACGTATTCGGTACCGATGCGCGCGGCCGCACCGGCACGATTCTCCACAACCACCGGCTGGCCGAGCGCAGGCTGCAGGCGCTCGGCCAGCAGACGCGCCAGCGTATCCAGTGCCCCGCCCGGCACGAAGGGAACGATGAAACGTATCGGGCGGCTGGGATAGGACTGCCCCGACGCCGTGCCCGGCATCGCCCCCATGGTTGCGGCCGCAGCGAGTGCCGATGCGAGCAGCAACGCGCGCCATCTGATCGACGCCGTGGTCATCCGCATGCGCCGCCCGATCCTGATCCTCTCGCCATGGTCCGCTCTCCTCAAATGCAATAGACGTCGAGCATAGACGGTATGTAGTCGTTTTGCAGGACGATGCGCTTCTTTGCGATGCGCCAGCGCCCGTCCCTGAATCCGAGCAGGTGTTCCGAATTGCCGAAGAACGCGTGCTGGATCTTTGGCCGGGGGAAAAATACCTGGCAGGTCCAGGCCGAGCGCAGCCGCAGCGTGTCCGGGAGCGGGGGATCGAGTGCGATCACATTGCCCAGCATGTGCGTGGTGCGCGCGAGCGGCACCGACGCGGGCGAGCGGCGCGAGCGGATGCGCACGATGCGCTCCTCCAGCCCGGCGCGACTGGGATAGTAGAGGTGTGACAGCTCCAAGTGGGGATCCGAATTCAACTCCTCTTCGGTGCGCCACATCGGCATCCAGATTTCACAGTCTTCGGCGAACAGATCCAGCCACTCGTCCCAGCGCCGCTCGTCCAGCAGCATGCCCTCGCGGTAGAGCAGATCGATTCCCGCCGCCAGCGGTTCCTGCCCTCCTCCCGATATCGCGCCGGCCATCACGCCTGCCATCACGAATACGCCTTGCGCCCTTCGGCGCCCGCCGCCATTAGCCGCATCCACTCGCGGTGCGGCGCGTGGTGCCACATTTCCGATGACACGTCGAACGGCCCCTCCAGGCTCACTGTGGGTGCAATGCCGACCGAGCGCGCGGTGGCGTTGGCGCCCTGTTGCAGGATGCCCAGTCCGCGCCCATAGCCGTCCAGATAGTCGAACCCGCTGCCCGCAGTGCCCGTTTGGCAATCCTCGTATACGGCGGAATCATCGGGTGTGGCAAAGCCGCTGGGATTGAAAAAATCCTCGAACTGGCGCAGCCGCCAGGAACGCACTTCCCGCGCCTCGCCGATGGGCCCGAGGCAATGCACGCGCATTTCGGTGCGATCGACCGCCAGCGGACGAAAGGTCCGTATCAGCAGCGACGTGGAGTCGGCGGTCTGGAAATTGGGGAAGACGATGGTATTGCGCAATTTCAGCATCCAGTCGGCGTGCAGGTCGCCGACGCGGCTGCGCGCTTCATCTATCGTGGGGTAAATCGGACGTTTTTCGGGCTCGGTCTGATGCGACCACACCGCCGAGTGGCCGTAACGGAATGAGAACATGCCGCCGTCCACGCTCGCCCGCTTGGCCCAATCGAAACTGCGGGCATCCAGATGGCCGCGTCCCGCCTTTCTGCGCGCCAGCACATCCGCGAAGCTCGCGTGGGTGGAGCTCAGGTGATAGCTGTCCAGCCCGTTGTCCATCTGCATCTTCCAGTTGCTGCGGAAGGTGTAAATGGCCCGGCCCGGAATGAATTCCATCCCCTGCGGACCCTGCTCCATGACCAGATCGAGGAAGAAGCGCATGTCCCCCAGGTAGTCCTCCAGCGGGGGCACGTCGGGGGAAAGGCTGCCGAACACCAATCCCTTGTAACTCGCCAGCCGCGCGATCGGCGTCAGGCTGTGATCCGCCGCGTCGAACGCGGCTGTATAGCGGCCCGCCGCGTGCTCCTTGATGTCGACATTGCGCCCGTTCGGGTCGTAGGCCCAGCCGTGGTAGGCGCACACGTGGTATTTGGCGTTGCCGCGGTCCAGGCGGGCGACCACGGACCCCTTGTGACGGCAGACGTTGGCGAACGCATTCAATTTACCCGTCGTGTCGCGGGTGAGCAGCACCGGTGTGCGGGCAATGGATGTGGTGACGTAGTCGCCTGGATTCGGCAGCTGCGACTCCAGGGTCAGGAAATTCCAGGTGCGCTCGAATATGAACTTCTGCTCGAGTTCGAACAGATCCGGATCGGTAAAGACGTCGCGATGCACGCGGAACACGCCTTCCGCCGGACGATCGTCCACGTACAGGCGAATATTCTTGACGTCCAAGGGCTCCTCCTCGATCGCAGCGGCGAATGACCATGCCGAGTATGCATCACGAGATATCCGGGGACAACTTCGCCGGGGACAACTTCGCCGGGGACAACTTCGGCGCGGACAGCTTCGCCGTGGACAACTTCGCCGGGGGCAACTTCGCCGGGGCAACTTCGACCCGTACTCGCCTACACTAGCGCATCCGTCACCACAGCGCAGGAGATCGCATGGCCCGCATTCCCGAACTGAAGCCCGAGCAACTGTCGGATGCACAACGCAAACTCGCCGAGGGCCTGGGCGTAACGCGCGGCGGCGGACTCTCCACCAACGGCCCCTGGGGCCTGCTGCTGCGCAATCCGGAGTTGTGCGAGCGTGCCGGCCATTTCGGCACCATGCTGCGCGACGCGACGTCGGTCCCCAAGCGCCTGTCGGAAATCGCCATCGCGGTGAGCGCGCGCTACTGGAGCGCCGATTTCGAATGGTGGGCTCACGCACCGCAGGCGCTGCGCGCGGGTGTCTCCGCCGAAGTCCTGGAATCGATCCGCCGCAGGCAACGGCCGGTGTTCGATCGCAAGGACGAGGAAGCGGCCTACGATTTCGTCACCGAACTGCAGGAAAAAAAGCGCGTCGGCGACGCCGTCTATCAGCGGCTGGTGGAGCACCTGGGCGCGCAAGGCGCCATAGAGCTCACTACGATCACGGGTTTTTATTCCACCATCGCGATGCTGCTGATCGCCTTCGAGGTGGACATGCCCGCGGGGGTCGAGCGCGCGTTCGCGGCGTGACGACGCGGCAGGCCCCCGGCCGGTCGGCTAGGCCACGCCTGCCGCGAACTCCCGGAATACCCGCAGGAACGCGTCCGGCTTTTCCGCCTGCGGCAGGTGGCCGCAACCCGCTATCAGGTCGACGCGCGAGCGCGGGATCAAGCGCGAAAATTCCGCCGCGTAACCCGCGGGCAACACCTTGTCGCCCTCGCCCCACACGATCTGCGTCGGCACCTTGATGCGATGCAGCCACTTGTGCAGGTGCGGATCGAACAGCCGCGGCTCCCACGCGAGGCGCGCGGTGGTGAACTGGTTTTTCGCGGAGATGTCCGCGTCGCCCACCGTGACCGGTTGCGCGAGGATGCGCTCGGCGATGGACTGATCGACGAACAGGTTGCGCACCCGCTCCTCCGCCGACCAGAGAAAGATATCGCCCTTCTTCAGCCCCGGCACGTGTATGCCGGAGGGCCCGATCAGCGTGAGCGCGCGGATGCTGGCCGTGCTGCGGATCGCCAGTTCCAGCGCCAGCCAGCCGCCGATGGAACTGCCGATCACCAGCGCATCGCGTATCGCGCGGCTCTCCAGGAATTCCAGATAGAAGTAGGCGAGGTCGTGGATGTTGTCCAGCCACTCCGGCTCGTCCGATCCGCCGAAACCGGGATGTTCCGGCACCAGCACTTCGTATTCTTTTGCCAGTTCGTGCAGGAACGGCTGCACCACCGAAGCGCCGCTCGCGCCGTGCAGGTAGAGCAGCGTGCGGCCGCTGCCGCCGCGCTTGAGGGTGGTGCGGCAGCCGGCGATTTCGCAGGTTTCGCTGGTGAATGCCATGGTCTTTTTTCCTCCGGTGATGCGGTTTCGATCGCGTTTTCGGCGAATGACGCAATTGTGTCACAGCTGATCGGATCGGCGCGGCGGGGAACGGCGTCAAGCGGCCCTCATGATCGATACTTTAAGAGTACGTGAACACCGTTCAGGCTGAGCTTGTCGAAGCCCGGTTGTACTTCGGAGGCGGGGAGTGGAAACCGTGGAAACCGGGGACAGACCACGTTTTCCGCTGGCGGAAAACGTGGTCTGTCCCCGGTTTTGCGACTTACAATTGCCGGCAGATTGGGGGAGTGGAATGAACAATCGCCGCAAGCTGGTATTCGTATTGGGCGCCGGAGCGCTCACGGCGCCGTTCGGTTCCTACGCGCAGCAGCCCGGCAAGCCGGCGGAGAAAATCTGGCGGGTCGGATTCCTTGCCACGCCCAACCGCCCGGCGTCCATCGACAGCGACATAACCTACGCCGGCTTGCTGCGCGGCTTGCGCGAACTGGGCTACGTCGAAGGCAGAAACCTCTCGTTCGAATGGCGCTTTGCGCACAACCAGCCCGAGTTGCTCGCGCCGCTGGCTGCGGAGCTGGCGCGCCTGAACGTGGATGTCATCGTGACCATGGGATCGCCCGCCACCCTGGCCGCGCAAAAAGCCACCACGACGATTCCCATCGTGTTCGTCGGGCCCGGTGACGTGGTCGGCAGTGGACTGGTCAAAAGCCTGGCGCGGCCCGGCGGCAATACCACCGGTATGTCGAGCATGATGAGCGAACTCAATCCCAAGCGCCTGCAAATGCTGCTCGAAATGACGGCCGCCGCGTCGCCCAAGGTGACGCGCGTCGCGTATCTATTGAATCCAAATACCCCAAACAACATCCGTTCTTTTGATGGAACCTTTCTCGCCGCAGCTCAAAAGCTCGGCGTGGAGCTGCGGCGTTCGGATGCGCGGACGCCGCAGGAAATCGAGAATGGATTCTCAGCGATGAAGCGGGACAAGGTCGCCGCGCTGCTGGTGTCGCTCGACCCGTTTTTCGAGCAGCAACGAAGCCAGATTGGCGAATTGAGCCTGAAGCACCGGATTGCCTGCATGACTGCCGATCCGGTCTACGCGGAGGCCGGCTGTCTCATGAGCTACGGCACCCGTATTACTGCCATGTTCCATCGCGCGTCATCGTATGTGGACAAGATTTTCAAGGGCGCGAAGCCCGCCGACTTGCCGGTCGAGCAGCCAACCCGACTTGAACTGGTGATCAACGGCAGGACCGCTAAGGCATTGGGACTGAATATTCCGCAATCTCTTCTGATCAGCACCGACCGCGTTATCGAATAGGGATAGCGAGGCTAATTCTTTAAGATTTGTCCGGGCCGGGGCCGTCAACACGGTGCTTAGCGGGCCATTGCGTTATAACTTATGATATAACGCTGCTACCCCGAAGGGAAACCGGGGGAATACCGGGGACAGACCACGTTTTCCGCTGGCGGAAAACGTGGTCTGTCCCCGGTTTCCCTATTTCCCCAGCAGGTGCATTCGCAGGAATCGCTGCGAGACATAGATCGATCCGCGCCGGGACAAGTGGCCGGAATCGAAAGCCATAAGGTCGTTTTGGTCGCCCCCTGGAATCCTTGCGAGACAGCCGTCCTCACTGCACAACCCGCCGATGAGCGATACGTATGCCAACAGTGGCGAGTTTTCATACTCCATCCTGAGCAGGTCTTCGCTTTGGAAATTGTTGCGCCTGAGGCCGATACCGACGCGCTCGAACTCTGCGCCCCAGTAATGTTTGGCGACAACCAATGGCAACGACGGAAGCCATTGGGGAGCCGGCCCTACCAGGACAATCTTCTTACCGCCCAGTGCTTGAATCTCGCCGGCAACGCTGCGCCAACTGGTGAATTCATGCCCGCTCGCTTGCGCCAGGATGACCACTTCTGGCTTGAGCTCCCCGATTTTTTCCATTGCGAATTCATTTGAGCGGATGCAAGCATTGCCCCGCGTCCCTCGCGCGGATCGTGCAACTTCAGGCGGACAATTGGGCGCCACGATTTCGACCAGGCGTGTGTCCGCGGGCAGCAGTGCCCTGATACCGTCCGACAACGAACCCGCGTAGGAATCTCCCCACAGCAACCAGGTGACCCGCCTGCCGGATCGGGCGCAGGCCTCGCCGATCCGGTTTTCCTTCTTCCCCTGTTCCCACTTGAAGAATGCGCACGAGTCCACGGGTTGCCTGGAAAGATCGGTGTCGCGGAAATCTACCTCGCCGGGTTTCCGGTATTTCTGCAGGAAGAGCGCTCTTTCATCCTTGTTGATATCGCGCTCCGCCATTCCATCCCACCGGTAGGTGACGATGGCAATGCAGGAAACCAGGCACAGCAACGCGCAGAGGACGGGTACCCCCAATATCCCGGGCCTGCCGAAGCGAACACGCTTCTCTACCCATTCGTACGTAAGCCAGGCGAGGCTCCCGCCTGCGAGAACAGCAGCAATCCGTATCCCGCGCGAGGGCGCTTCAAATTCAACTATGTTTGCATACGCCAGCAGCGGCCAGGTCCAGAGATAGAACGGATAGCTGATCAGCCCGATCGACACCAGCGCGCGTTGCGACAGAACTTTCCTGTTGATCCGGCCTTCCGGTCCTGATGCTATCAGGAGCAGCGTGCCGGCCACCGGCAGTACCGCCCACCATCCCGGAAAAGGCATATCCCGGTTCAGCACGAACAGGGAAATGACAACCAGCCCCAGTCCGACAACGGATCCGAGGTCATTGAGGATCGCACGTTGCGCAGGAACGAGGGACGCCCGCGGCAACATGGTCGCGAGCAGACCCTCATCGCCCCGAATGGCGCAAGCGAGTGCGCCGCCCAGCATCAGCTCCCAAAACCGGGTTACGGGCGAATAGAAGACGCCGGCGACGTCATCGTGAACCGTGCCGATATTGAAGAGGAAAGAGGCCGCGGCGATCAATAACGCAAGCGCAAGAAAGCTGAAACGCCGCTTCCATGCGAAAAAGAGCAGCAGCGGCCACGCCAGATAGAATTGTTCCTCCACGCCCAGAGACCACAGGTGCAGCAGCGGCTGTGCCTGTCCGGCCTGATCGAAATACCCGGACTCGCGCCATTCCACGAAGTTGGATACAAAACCGGCGCCCGCAAGAATTCGCGTGGCAAGCTGTACGAAATCTCCCGGCAGCAGGACGAACCAGCCGATCAGATAGCTTGTGCCCAATACCAGTATGAGCGCAGGAAACAGCCGCCTGATGCGACGCGCGTAGAATTCCGCAAAACTGAAACTGCCCTCTCCCAGAGCGCGGATGATGACGCCGGTGATGAGAAAGCCGGAAATCACGAAAAACACATCTACGCCAGCGAACCCTCCCGGAATTCTTCCTGGTGACGCGTGAAAGCCGATTGCAGAAAGAACCGCGATCCCGCGCAGACCGTCTATGTCGGGGCGATAGGCCTGATAGGCGCGGGGTCGATTGGCAGGCGGCACGATGCGATTTTCCCTGAAAACCGGGGACAGACCACGTTTTCCGTAGGCGGAAAACGTGGTCTGTCCCCGGTTTCCTACCAGTTGCCATACTGACGAACCACGCCGCGCCAGAACGCATCCGCCTCGCGACCCAGTGACGTTTGCCCGGCTTTGGCGGTGGCGTTTGCCGCGGTCTGAACCATCACGAGTTTGAGCTCCGGGTCGACAAACATCATCTGCCCGTAGACGCCGAGAAGGGCAAATCGCCTTTTCTCGCCGGGGAACAGCCAGAACTGGTAGCCGTAACCGTAGTACGGCGTGGCCTTGCGCGGCCGGAATGCCTCGGGAACGCGATGCCAGTCGGTTGCCTCCAGCAGATAGGCGAGCGGAATGATCTGCTTTCTCGGCGGGTCGTCGGGCCGCACACCGTCGTTGGCCAGGACCACGCCCAGGCGCGCGTAGTCGGCGAGCGTGGCGTTGAAATTGCCACCCGCCAGTTCGAGGCCGGTCCTGTCGGTGCGCCACAAGGCCGATGTCTCGGCGCCGATAGCCTGCCACAGGCGCGGCGTCAGATAGTCGCTCACGCTCATCCCCGTTGCGCCGCGGAGCACGGCAGCCAGCGCGTGCGTCTGCGCGCTGGCATAGGAGAAACGCGCGCCTTGCGGCGCCTCGCGCTCGGTCACGACACTGATCGCCGCCTCTATGCCGTTGCGAGAGACTGCGGCGCCAAAGCGCGCCGCGTCGTCCTTGCCGTCGTACTCTTCGGTGAATCGGGCGCCGGAGGCCATGCGCAGCAGGTTGCGGATGGTCGTCTCTCCGAACAGCGTGCCGGCCAGCTTGGGCGCGTAGCTGTCGGCGCGATCGTCCAGCGATTTGATCTTGCCCTCCTGCAGGGCAATGCCGAAGGCGAGGGAGGTGATCGACTTGGACATCGAGTTCGACAGGAACCGGTGCGACGGCCGGCGCTGGTACTGATAGCGTTCGACCTGGATCACGCCGTCCTTGACGATCATCAATCCCATGATGCGCTGGCGCGACAGGTAGTCGTCGACGCCCAGGCCATTGCGATAATCGTTGTTCCAGCGGATCGACGGCTCGCGTGCCGCGCGCGCCAGCGCCATGGGCGCGTCGCCGGGTGCAAGCACGTTGGCCGCGCCGTTGGCTATGCCGGCAATGTCGCCCTGCGCGGTGAACGAACCCACGCGGACGGATTCGTCGAAGAACCAGGTCCTCGCGGTGCCGATCGGGTAGCCCTGACTCTTGCCCAGCCTGTCTTCGTCCGGCGCGGCGAAGGCAAGATGACACAAGCCTGTCAAGGCGATTGCCGTGAGGAACGTTCTCATGGCCGATGTCCGCAGCAAGTCGATTACCCCCACCAAATTATTGCCGCGCGAGCCGCCAGCAACCCGGTCCAGATGTTGGTGAGAGATGACGCCCGTGCATTTGTTTCATCAATCCGGGTGAAGAAATCCGGTTGGTGCGCAACAATAAATCCGAATTGCCATGTTCACTCCATTTCCGAACAGATTGCCACGTCCGTTGCCGCGGTCAGTAGGCCTTCGACACTCATGCTGGCAATACTTCGATCACGCAGCGCCGCCGACACGGTAACGCCCCAGCCATCGCCTTTCACATACTCTGTCGGTGCTAGCACGATTAAGCCCGTATACCTTGAGTAAAATAAGGCATGATGTATTCGCAAGTTACGAGCCTAACAACACCGAAGACCGTGCGAGCAAGCTTCGAGCAATTTGGAGGGAATGATATGAAACTCGACTCGTTACGCTTTAGCGAATTTATTGGTGAACCACAGGAGTGGCACCTTCATGAATGTACGTTTGCGACAGTCAACCTTGTCGTTGGAAAAAACGCCTCCGGTAAGACTCGCTTGCTAAACGTTATTAACGGACTAGCACAAATGATACGCGGCGACCACAAACAGGTCTTTACCTCAGGGGAATATGAAGTCCGGTTATCTTCGACTGATTATTCGTATGTTTACAACGTAGTGATAAACCACAGCGTTGTGACTGCCGAAACCCTTAGCCGCAACGGCACTATATTGCTGGAACGAGGGAAGAACGGAATTGGCAAAATTTGGACAGAGCAAGAACAGAAGAATATGGACTTTGAGGCACCGCAGAATCAACTCGTCGCAAACATAAGGCGCGACAGTATTCAACATTCTTTTTTTGAAAAATTATACGACTGGGCCAAGCTACTGAGACACTACTCGTTTGGAACTCCGCTTGGCCGAGATCTCTTGTACGGACTTGCAGCCCAAGCAAATGGAGAACCCCCGCCTGACGCTGAAATAACGGATACCAATCTTGTCGGAAAATTATATGACTACGCATTTTTGAAATTTGGCGAACCTTTTGACCAAGCTGTATTGCGAGACCTTGCGGCCCTCGGCTACGAATGTACCGATGTCGGAATAGAAGTGGCCGATTCAACGATTATTCGCGGGATGCCACCATCGGCATGGTTGTATGTTCAAGAGAAGGGCCTTCGTACCAAAACTCATCAGATGAACATATCCCAAGGTATGTTTCGCGCACTCGCGCTTGTCATTCATATTAACTACATTGTTTTCCGTGGGACTCCACGCACTGTTTTAATCGACGACATTGGGGAAGGACTGGACTTTTCTCGAGCTCAGTCCTTTATATCCATGCTAATCGGCCGCGCAGAAGCGCACAACCTACAACTTATAATGACTACAAATGATCGCTTCGTGATGAACGGCGTCCCTCTTAAACATTGGGCAGTACTGACGCGTCACGGAAGTGAGGTAAAAGTAACCACCCCGCGTAACACCCCAAGGGTCTTTAATGAATTTGAAGAACTTGGGCTAAATAACTTCGATTTCTTCTCTACCAATTTTTTCGAAGAAGGGTTTACGGAGCAGTGAAAAAGCTGGCGTTATTCGTTGAGTGTACCGCTTCCGATTGTCTGGACACGCTTTTGCAACTCAGGCCGCCTTTCGCATGGCGTAAGCCTGGCGGACTTCAAGGGGTGACATGAAGCCCATCTTCTCGAGACGCCAATGGCAATTGTAGCGTTCCTTGAATTCGGCTACGG
>SHXF01000143.1 GCA_009693435.1 Betaproteobacteria bacterium
AGAGTGGGACACCGCCCCGGACGCATCGAACCGCGCATGCGCAAACGACGGCCCAAACCTTACCCATGGCTGAAGGTCCCTCGCGCCGCAGCGCGACGGCTCATTCAACTCCACGGTCATCAATGATGGCTAAAGTAAGTGCCATTCGTGTAAGGGCAGCGAATCGGCCGTTCATGCGCTCGGCGTTGTAGCGCGAATTGTTGCGCCCGCGCGCGCCATTAAACATCAGGAAATCAAGCACCACGATCGCTTCCTTTGCCCGGGAATTGCGCAACGCAAAGCGCAGAAAGCTGTCGATTTCCCAGACGGTCGGGCCGTCTATGCCGAAGTTGTAGGTACTCGCGCCCGTGATTCGCCACACAGTGATCGGATCGATGCCGAATTGCGACGTGGAGGAACCGATGATCACGACTTCGGGATCGTAGCGGACCAGCTCCATCGGTTTGAAGAGCTGCTCCATGTTCTCCTGAAACGGCTTGACGGCATTGATTCCTGTCATCCGGAAAATCCGGAATATCCCGTACGGATCGATCAGGACGTTCGCGACGCAGCCGAGTGCGAGCAGCGCGAACAGGAGCAGGAGGAGATTTCGCACGTATCGTCGGGGGGCCATCATCCACCTCTTTCTGATCGGCGCATCGTGCTCAGAACTGGAAGTAGATGAATTCGACATGCGGCCGTATGCCGGCGATGCCCAGCCAGGCAAGTAACGCGACACCGGCCAGCACTGGCCAGGTTGCCCATGGCCCGGCTTCGGCCGGCGAGCGCCGGGGATGCCGTTCCGCGAGGAAATACTGGTAACAGTTGGGCAGCAACCAGACGATCAGGAATCCAGCCGTGAGATGAAACGCGGCGCGAAACGGCGCCGCGCCGCCGAACCAGTCCTCGCCCACGCGCGCGACCCGCACGATTCCGGGCAGCCATTCGACGATCGGCGCCCAGCTGGGATGCACCACGATGCCGTTCAGGCCGGCAAGAGTGCGCACGATGCTCATGGCGGAGGTCAGAGACTCGGCGCGAAAGAAAACCCAGGCAATCACCACGGCAAGAAAGGTCAGGGCAGCGGCCACCCATGAGTGGCGCCGGGCGGGGTTGCCGGCGACGACCGTATCCAGGCCGCGCCAGCGCCGCCATTCATGGTTGAGCATCAGGTACAGGCCGTGCAGTCCGCCCCAGACCACGAAATGCCAGGCGGCCCCATGCCACAGGCCGCCCAGCAGCATCGTTATCATCAGGTTTAACCGCCGGCGGCCCGCGCCGTGCCGATTGCCGCCCAGGGAGATATAGAGGTAGTCGCGCAGAAAACGGGACAGCGACATGTGCCAGCGGCGCCAGAAATCGATAATGTTTGCGGCCTTGTAGGGCGATTGAAAATTCACCGGCAGAACGATGGCAAACAGCCGGCCCAGGCCGTAGGCCATGTCGCTGTAGCCGCTGAAGTCGAAGTAGATCTGCAGCGTGAACGCCAGAGCGCCGGTCCAGGCGCCGAAAAAGGTGATCTCCGCTTCGCCTCGGCCGAATGCGGCGGGAACATGCTCGACCAGCGTGTCGGCGAGCACCGTCTTCTTGAACAAGCCGATGAAGAATATCGACAGGCCGATCGCGATGCCGTGCCAGTCTGCCGTGTAATCGCGGCGCCGGTCGATCTGCGCGATGATGTGCCGGTGATGCAGGATGGGCCCGGCGATGAGGTGCGGGAAGAACGTGGCGAAGAACGCATAGTCGGAGAACCGGTAGGACTCGGTTTCGCGGCGGTAGGAGTCGACCAGGAAGGCGATCTGCTGGAACGTGAAGAACGAAATCGCCAGCGGCAAAATGACCGTGTTGAACAGCAATGACTGCCCGAAAACCGCGTTGATATTGTCCACGAAGAAATTGAAATACTTGTAAAAGCCGAGCACGCAGAGATTGAGGCCGACTGAAGCGACGAGGATCGCCCTGCGATGCGGGCGCGATGTTGCAAGCAGGCGCCCCGCCAGATGGTTGAACAGAATCGACCCGCACAGCAGCCACAGATAACGCGGATTCCACCAGGCGTAAAAGACGAGGGATGCGGCCGTCAGCCACCAGACCGCGGCATCCGGATGGCCGCGCAGCCGGAGCAGGAGAAAGCCGCCGAAAGTGAGCGGCAGGAATGCGAACAGGAATTCAATCGAGTTGAACAGCATGGGTCGTGGCCGTGCCGCCCTACTTATCCAGCAGCCACGTCGCGAAAGACTGCATGTCCGTGAATTCGTGGTGGCCGACGTCCTCGTGGGGCCATGCATCTTCCCTGCGATTGATCCATGCCGCATGCAACCCGGCGCAGCGCGCGCCCAGCACATCCAGCGCAGCGTCGTCGCCCACGTGCAGCACTTCCGCGGGCTTCGCACCCACCATGCGGCAGGCATAGTGGAAGATGGCCGGATCAGGCTTGGCCACACCCACGTCGCGCGACGTGACGTAGAGCTTGAGATAGGGCGCTATGCCAATGCGCGCGATATCGGCAAAACCGTTCGAGATGGCGATGACCGGGTAGCGCTGCACCAGGCGCGAAAGCGCAGGCATGGCGTCGGGGAAAGGGATCACCGACTGGCGGCCTTCGTTGAATACGTCGAAAGCCTCCTGCACGCGCGCCGTGTCCGCGCCCGCGCGCTCGAAGGCCGCTTCGATCGCGCGGCGCCGGATCCACATCAGGTCATGGTGCATGTGCGGATGCCGGCGCAGCATCTCGAGGCGCACCTCGCGCATCGCTTCGGGGGCAAGCAGCGGCGCAACCTCGGGGACTTCGCGCGCGAGCCACTGCTGCAACAGTATTTCGGCGCGCTCAATCGCCGGACCGATCGCCCAGAGGGTGTCGTCGAGGTCGATGGAGACGACCCGGACCTGTTTTATCACGGCGCGATACGCTGATAGCGTCGGATCCTCACGCCGCTTTCCTGCCCCACAGAGTCTCGGATGCGAGCCGCGCGCCCTCGACCAGCGAGCGCAGCTTGGCCCACATCACCGTCGGGTGCACGCGCCGCACCAACGGTCCCTGGGCAAAGCCGCAGTCGGTGCCACCGAGCACATTTTCCCGTCCGACCAGGCGCGCGAGCCGCGTCAGGCGTTCCGCCACCAGTTCCGGATGCTCGACCACATTGGTGTGGTGGCTGACCACGCCCGGGATCAACACACGCCCCGCCGGCAGCTTGACCTTCTCCCAGACGCGCCACTCGTGCTCGTGCCGCGCATTCGCGCCTTCTATCATGTAGCCGCCCGCCTTCACCTGCAATACGAGGTCGACGATATCGCGCAGCGGCACGTCGGCACTATGCGGGCCGCTCCAGCTTCCCCAGCAGATGTGATAGCGCGAATGCGCTTCGGGGATGCCCTCCAGCGCGTGATTGAGCGCCGCAATGCGCATCTCGGCCCAGTTGCGGTATTCGGCGAGGCTCGCCGGCGGCACCATTCTTTCGTAGGCGAACGGCAGGTGGGCATCGTCGACCTGCACCGTCAACCCGGCCGCGACGATGGCCCGGTACTCGCTCCGCATCGCCTCGGCCACGGCAAAGGTGAATGCCTCGTCGTCCCGGTAGTGTTCCTCGGTGCGCTCGGGTACGACACTGCCGGGGGCCACCACCGGCAGAAACCCGGACACCCCGCTCGCCTGCTTCAGCCCGTTCTGGATATTGTCGATGTCGCGCGCTACCAGCGCCTGCCCCTTGTAGCTGATCGGACCGGTGCACACCCAGCGGCCCGGCGCGCGCAAAGAGACGCCGCGCTGGCTCTTGTCCCATTCGGCGTAGAACTCAGGAAACGTTTCCCGGTCGCGGCCGGTCAGCGAGGCCGCGCCCGCCTGCGGCTTCTCGCCGGGCGAGAGCGGCCTGAATTCGAATCCGTTCAACCGATCGAGCACATATCTCGACCAGGTCTGCGTCTTGCCGTATTCACCGTCGCTGACGATGTCGATGCCGGTCTGCGCCTGCATCGACACCACCTGCTCCACCGATGTACGCAGGCATTCCGCATAGGCCTGGGCAGCATAGGTTTCGCCGTCCTGCATGCGGCGGTAGAACTCCGCCAGATCCGGTGGCCTGACCAGGCTGCCGACATGGGTGATGAGAATCCGCTCCGTGCTGTGTGTCATCGCCTCCCCTCTTTTGTATCAATCCGCTTTCGCCCCGGACGCTTCGACCGCTTCCTTCCACACCGACAGTTCCGCTGCAATCATGCGGCCGAACACCGCCGGCGGCTGGTATTCGAGATCGACGCCGAGCTTTTGCATGCTCTGCTTCAATTCTTCATTGCCCAGGGCCTTCGCCAATGCCTCGCTCAGTATGCGCACTGCATCGGCCGGCGTCCCCGCGGGTGCCGCCAGCCCGACCCAGGATCCCACACCCACGCCCGGGACGGTCTCGCCGAACAAGGGGACGTCGCTGGCCGAAGACAGACGTTTCGAGTTGGCCGCGGCGATCACCTTGATCCTGCCCTGCGCCACATACGAGGCTGCCGGCCCGAAGCCTCCTATCATCAGCGGGATGTGGCCCGCAACCAGGTCTGTCATGGCCGGGCCCGCCCCCTTGTAGGGCACATGCGGCATGTCCAGACCCGCCTTCAGCTTGAGTTGCTCCACGCCCAGATGGTGCTGCGTGCCCGCGCCGGGAGAGCCATAGGCATATTTACCAGGCTGTTTCTTTACCAGCTCGAGCAGTTCCTTCAGATTCGAGGCCGGCAGCGACGCGTGCGCAAACATCACCATCGCCGAGTTTCCCATCAGCCCGATGGGCGTGAAATCGGCGATCGGGTCAAACCCGGCATTGCGGTACAGGTAGGTATTGATCCCGTGCGTCCCCGGGGATGCGAGCACCAGCGTATAGCCGTCGGGTTTCGATTTCGCGACGGCAACCGCGGCGATATTGCCGCCGGCGCCCGGTCGGTTCTCGACGACAAAACTGTAACCGGTATCGGTTGCCATCCTTCTTGCGATAGCGCGCGTCATGGAATCGCTGCCCCCGCCGGCGGCGAAAGGTACGACGATCACTATCGGTCGCTCCGGAAAGGCAGCGAATGCCGGCGACGCAAGCAGGCAGGCTAACCACGACAGTGACAACACAGTAGGCGCGCATCGGTGCAGCCGGCGCATAGGCAGCATGTCTCCTCCCCGGGATTCAATTGCCGAAATCATTCCGGCAGCACATGATAGCCATCGATGCAACCCGCTTCCATCGATATTGCGAAAGAGCCGTCGCGCTAGCGCGCGATTGGCGGCAGAACCCGGTCCTGCAGTGAATCTTCCACCCGGCACTGTATGGCACTCACATTGCGCTCGTGGCGGATTCAAACTGGCACTCACTTCGCACTTGTCGCGGATTCATACTGGCACTCACTTTGCGGTTGTCGTGGATTCAAACGCAGGTTGGCGGTGAGCGCAGCGAACCCCAACACTGCACACCGCCATTCCACCCGGCCCGACTTTGATTGGCAAAGTTCCAGCGGATGCCCGACAATCGCTTGCCTCGCTTGTCTCGCTTGTCTCGCTTGCCGTGCGCAGCGTCCGCCGAATACCCGCCGCACAATCCTGTCTATAAGAGCTCAATCGTGCCCGCCCATCCCGTCGTCCAGATCAAACCTCTCGGCTTTCCGTGGGAAACCACGGATCCGTTCCTGTTCTGCGTCTACCACGAGGACGCCTATCCGCAGGCCAACGCACGGTTCGGCCCGAAAGCCGCTCTGTCGGGACGCGACATCGGCCAGGACTTCAGCCGCAAGGACGGCTGGAGCATGTACCACGGCACCGCGGTGCCGGGGTTTCCCGCGCATCCGCACCGCGGATTCGAGACGGTCACCATCGTGCGCAAGGGACTGATCGACCATTCGGACTCGCTCGGCGCCGCCGCGCGCTTCGGCGGCGGCGACGTGCAGTGGCTTACCGCCGGCAAGGGGGTGGTGCACTCGGAGATGTTCCCGCTGCTCGATCCAGCCGGACCCAACACCGTGGAGATCTTCCAGATCTGGCTCAATCTGCCGGCATCGGCCAAGATGTCCGAGCCGCACTTCACCATGTTCTGGTCGGAGGACATCCCGCGCCAGGTGGCAAAGGACCCGCACGGACGAGCGGTAGAGGTCACCGTGATTGCCGGTCGGCTTCAGGAAACGGCCGCCGCGGAATCGTCTGTCGTCGCGCCCCTGCCCCCGCCACCCGATTCCTGGGCCGCCCGGAGCGACGCCGACGTGGCCATCTGGACGATCCGCCTCGCACCGGGGGCGACGTGGACGCTGCCTGCGGCAATCGGTAACGGCACGCGGCGCAGCCTGTATTTCTTCAAGGGCCGCACGGTCGCCATTGCGGGCCAGAACGTGAACGGCCCCGCCGCCATCGAACTGCTGGCCGATCGCACCGTGGAAATTGTCAACGGCGATGACCCGAGCGAACTCCTGCTGCTGCAGGGCAAACCCATCGGCGAGCCGGTGGTGCAACACGGCCCGTTTGTGATGAACACCCGTGCGGAAATAGCGCAGACGTTCGCCGACTATCAAGACACCCGATTCGGCGGCTGGCCGTGGCCGGACGACGCGCCGGTGCATGGACGCGACCCGGCGAGGTTTGCCAGGCATCCTGGTGGGCGGGAGGAAAAACCGGCGACGGGGGACTGACCAGGAGGTGGCGACAACCTGGGCTTATGCGATCAAACGTTCTGACCGCACCGCGTAAGGCCGCGTCCACGTCGAAGACTTCGCGCAGGTGTTCGACGTTCATGCCGCCGAGGAATCAATCGCCGAGGATTCAATTTTACCTATCGCAAGTCGTACCAGACACCCCGGCCTGCACCATGCTGGACGAGATGGCCCTGTCCCACCAAGGTCCGGAAATGCTGCTTGAGCGTATTGCGATTCCCATTGGTCAGTCGAATCGCATCACCCATCGTGATACGTCCATGTTCCCGGGCAAACTCGACGATTTGTAGCGAGAGCTCGGGAAGCGGGGCCAGCACCAGCTTCTCACGCTCGACCTTGCGATGGAGACGGCGGACCTGTTCCGCGAGAGCGCGCAGGAAAAATATTAACCATGGCTGCCAATTCGGAGCAGTCGTTCGAATCGTTCCTTGCGTTTGCCGCAACGCCAGGTAGTAGGTCTCCTTGCTTTGCTCGACCACGCTTTCCATGGAGCTATAAGGCACGTAGGCATAGCCGGCCTGCAATAGCATCAAGGTGGTGAGAACCCGACTGAGCCGACCGTTGCCGTCCTGAAATGGGTGAATTTCCAGAAAGACCACGACCCAAATGCCGATGAGCAGCAAAGGGTGAAGCCGTGCCGCTTCACGCTCTGCGCTGAACCACTCAATGAGTTCCGTCATCAAGTGCGGGGTGGCGAAAGGCGTTGCAGATGCAAAGACGACGCCTAGCTGCTTTCCATCCTCGTCGAAGGCCATCACGCTATATAAGACTCAGGATTTCCGGGGTCATCTGAATGGAATCAAAAAGAATCATGGGTACCAATCCCACACCCATTTACACCCATTTTTAGACGAATCTTTCTGACGCTCGGCCTGTTGACCTTGGAGCTGGCCAACACCCCTGCCGCATGCTCTCCACGTGCCGCCATCGCCGACAACCCCTTTGTCAAAGGCGATGGCCTGTCGCCCAAAGCCCGCCGCGAGCTGCTGGGGCATTCGCAGCTCGCGCTTGCGCTTTAAGGCCAAGCGCGTCTAAAATGACCACATGTAGTCACAGGAAAATTCATCATGAAAATAGTGCAACTTCGTGAAGCCAAAGCCAGTTTTTCCGCATTGGTGGCCGCTGCTGAAAAAGGTCGACCTACCTTGGTCAGCCGCCACGGTCAGCCGTGCGCGATGATCGTCTCGGTGGCCGATGGTGCGCGCCTCTATCCGCTGGAAATGCCTAATCTGGCGAGCTATCTGTTGGCCCTGCCAGAGCCGCTGGAAATAGAGCGCGACACCACCCCGCTGCGGGGCATTGATTTTGCATAAGGGCTATTTGCTGGAAACCAGTGTGGTGTCCTTGCTGACCCCCGGGCGTGAGGTCTTTGTCGCCACCCCCTTGAGCGAATGGCTGCAAGCCCATCACAAAGCCCTTTTTCTGCCCGCCATTACCGTGGCCGAAATGGCGCAAGGCATCGGCAAATTGCGCCGCGCCGGTGGCTTCGAGCGTGCCGACCGGCTTGACCGCTGGCTGGATGGCTTATTGGCCAGCTACACCGACCGCATCTTGCCGCTGGATGCGCAGGCTGCCCGGTTGGCGGGGCAAATTTCAGATGCCGCCATCGCGCAAGGCTGCCACCCCGGTTTAGCCGATGTCGCGATTGCGGCCTTGGCTCAAAACGCGGGTTTGCTCTTGCTGACCTGCAACCTCAAACACTTCCAGCCGCTGGGCGTGGCCTGCGCTGACCCGCTGATCGCACTGCCTCCGGAATAACAAGCCACCATGCCATCATTCATCGAAACCCAGTTCCCCATCGCCCGCCTCGCCGCCGAGTCGTACAAGGAGCGCAAGGCGAACAACGGGCAAACCCTCACCCGTCTGGGCTTTTGAAGCCGTGCACGAGACGGCGGGTGATCTGCATCGTCTGGGTTTTATCGACAAACGCAAGATGCGCGAATTCGATGCCCTGTGCCTTGACCCCATTCCACAGTACGACGGTGAAAAAATTCGCTCGTTACGTGCTCACCTGCAGGTGAGCCAGACCCTGCTCGCGGCCGTGTTGAATACCAGCCTCTCGACAGTGCGCAAATGGGAGGTCGGCGACAAGCATCCAAGCGGCCCGTCACTGAAACTGCTCAACCTGCTTGATCGCAAAGGACTGGAAGCGGTGATCTGATCAGGGGCCAGCTGTCTGCGGCGCCGCCAGCACCGAAATATGTCCGGTCTCGTTGCGGTTGGCGCAAGGCCGGATCATGATCTCCACGTCTTGATTGAGCGCGGTAAGAAACTCCATCAGCCGCTCGACGGAAAATTGGGCGAGGTGGTAGCTTTTCAGGGCCGAGGCTTCGGGTTGCGTCACGCCGAGTACGGTGGCGATTTCGCGCTGTTTTAGCTTTCGCGCCTTGAGCAGTTCATTGACGGCCAGCGCCAGGCGCGTCTTGGTCTGCAGTTCAACGGCATCGGGAAAGCCCAAATCGACGAAGACGTTGGTGGTTCCGCGAGTGATCCTGGTCATTCCTTACCTCTGCTTTCGGAATCGGCTTGGGCGCGATTGCGGCGCTCTGTGATCAACTTTACGTCGGTTTGCGGTGTCCTGCTACCGCATTGATCGGCACTGACATCCATGAACGCTACTGTTCCATGAAAATAGAGGGAAAATAGGCTTTTTTTATGACTGACACTGCTCAACATACGCCGATGATGCA
>SHXF01000031.1 GCA_009693435.1 Betaproteobacteria bacterium
GTGGCTGGGCGTTATCTGCCTCTTTTAACACTGACCAGATTTCTTAGAGCGGAAATATTCGCCCTTTTGGGGAACGGGGCGCTCGCGAAAATCCTTTCTGAACAATGACATCCTTTATGCGCAGATGGCTTAGAGCGGAGTTATGGCGTGACCAATTGCAAAACCGGATGGAGAATCAATCCGGTGCGAACCCGTAGCCGCTGCGCCATCACACCCCTGCGCTGCCTCACGCAATAGTGCTCGTGCCGTGGCTAGGGCCGCTATGGACGAAGAGTCATTCCCCTTTGATGCCGGCGCGCTTCGCGATCAGGCGCATACGGGCGAGCCCCGCCTGCGTCCCCTGCGTCACCTGCTCGGGCGGCGAGCTGATCGGCTTCGGCCCCTGGGCGCCCATGTAAACAATTCGAATCCGGACACCCCTGCCTGGCTATCCGGGTTCGGTATTTTTCCTGTTCCAGCTCAGGTCTTGAGACCATGCTGCCCTGGTGAATTCAGTCGCGCAGCCATGTCAATCCGGACCGCGAAAACAACATGCATGTGTTGGCTACCCGGCCAGGTAAAATCCGGGGACCGGCACGCGGTCATCGCTTTCAGCCGAATGGCTCGAAGCGACCCAACCCGGCCTCCCATTCTCGCGTCACATTCTCAAAAGCTGCCGCTCAGGTGTCGCCGGTGGCGTTACAGAAACTCAATCCTGAGTTTAACGCCCGTGGGGCATGAACAAGCTCGGATGCCGGAGCATTTCATCGGCCCATGCGCCTCACGCGCCAACTCGATTTTCCAATTCTTCAGCGTCCGCTTAGCGGCAAATGGGAGGCAAGGGTATTGGCTCCGTTGCCCGCTTGATGCCTGACATGCGGCTCCCATTTCAAACCGAAAATGACAGGTCAGTTAGAATTTCCGGACACCCCCGATGACCAAGACTCCTATGCCATCTGACGATTATTACTTGCAGGCGTTTAATGAAGTGCTAAAGCATCGAACTGACAAAGCGACTTGGGCACAGGCGCAGGACGAATCCAAAGGAGAATATGACGAGGTTTTGCGTATATATCTACAGCGGAGAGTTGCGTATTTCAGGGGTATTCATGATGGCGAACACAGGAGAAGCCCTGCAAGGGAACCAGTCGTCAATGCAAATAATGGACGGAGCCCACAGCACAGCGAGACAGGCGCAACAAGTGAAACAAGTGAAACAAGTTCAACAAGTGCAACAAGTGCAACAAGTTCAACAAGTGAAACAAGTAAAACAAGTAAAACAAGTGAAACAAATGCAATTGAACGTGCAGAGCCGCCGGAAAAGAAACGACTGAAGACCAGGGTAAAGTCGAAACATCGAAGTTGGAGGTATGGAAAAGCACGAATCCGAACCAAAAGACAGTAACGGGTTGGTGAAACTGCATTTTGGTGGTGCTAGTCGAACTGGCGGCAGCCTGCTAGCGTCCGCTGTCGGGCAAATGGGAGGCGAGGCTTGCGGGTCCGGTTTGGGCCGTTATGAAAACGTTTTCATAACGGCTCTTATGAGAACTTCCCAGTTATGGCAACTTGGGCACTGACGAGCGCGTGGAATTCCACGTAGGCAGTGTATCCAACGCGCTCGTGTTGTTTTCATGTCTCGCACTGATCCGGCTTGTGGCTGCCAGAAGTGCACGCCTCTCGCGACTTTTATCCCGCACCTTGCGGTGCTTCGTTACATTGTCAGGGTCGCTCTTTATTCAGACCCCTCTATTCGCCCGGTGACACGGGCGGTTCCCTCCTTTCATGGTTCCCTCCTTTCATTTATGGTGGGAACGACTTCTACAAGCGACTTCGCGTCGCACGTGATTTGACTGCCATTTGCCGGAGTGGACGTAGTCGCAGAGGCGCGTGGGGGTGTTTCGACACTCACTCAGGCCCAGAGACAACGCACCGGCGCGGCAAACATCCGTTCTCCAAAAGGCACGACGTGGCTCCCATCGTACAGAACGACGCCAAGCTTGAACTGTTCCCCGCCGGCATTGGCCAGCTTGCGCAAGCCTCTGAAATCCGCAGGCCTGACAGTCGCGGCCGCTTTCACTTCGACACCGACGATTGCACCGGCGCTATTCTCGACGACGACGTCAACTTCGTCCTGGTCCTTGTCGCGAAAATGATGGAGCGCGCAGCTTTCATCGAACCACTGCGCCTGCTTCAAGATCTCGGAAAAAACAAATGCTTCGAGCAACGGGCCCAGGATCGTGCGGTCTTTTGCAAGGCGTGCCGTGGTGATGCCGAGCGTCGCCGCAAGCAGCCCGGAATCAAGAAAGTGCAGTCTGGGTGTTTTCACCAGCCTGTTGAGCCGGCTGCGCAGCCACGGTTCCACGCGTCGCAGGATGAACAGATGTTCGAACACCATCAGGTACTTTCGCGCGGTTTTTTCGTCCAGGCCGATTCGTCCGCCGGCTGCTGCAAAATTCACGAGGCCGCCGGAGTGATGGGCCAGCATCCGGAACAGGCGCGACATGCCCTCGAGTTTTTCGATGTCGGCGATATCGCGGACGTCTCTTTGAAGCAGCGACTTCAGGTATTCGCGCGCCCAGGCCTGGCGCCTGGGCAGGGTCTTGCGCCGGCGCATTTCCGGGTATCCGCCGGCAAGCACGATGTTCGCCAGATCGTCGTTGGCCGGAGCGGGGCCCAGTCGCGGCAGCCCGCCGGAAAAAGCCTTGCCCAGGAACGAAGCTTTCCCGCCGTGGATTTCGACCTGCGACAGCGGCAGCAGGCTGACGGTTTCCATGCGTCCGGCGAGGCTTTCGGATGCCTGCGGCAGCGCCAGCACATTGGCAGAACCCGTGAGCAGGAAGCGCCCCGGGCGGCGATCCTCATCGACGGATTGCTTGATTGCGCGCAACAGCTCCGGCGCGCGCTGCACTTCGTCGATGATTGCCCTGTCAATGCCGCGCAGGAAGCCCACCGGGTCGCGGCGCACGCCCGAGAGCAAGGTGTCGTCGTCCAGGGTGAAATAGGTCCGCTTCAGGCCGATGAAACTACGCACCAGGGTGGTCTTTCCCGACTGCCGCGGGCCGGTGATCATGACCACGGGCGTGTCGGCAAGCGCCTGCGTCACCCGGCGGGAGGCAAGGCGGGGAATCAGGGTGGAGGCGGGGGCAGTCATGTTGGAAAAGCTTCGTCCAATCCGGAATATTTCGTCGTCCAATCCGGATTATACAGTCGTCCAATCCGGAAGATGCGTGTCAAAACGGGGGTATGGCCGGTTTGATGCGAGGTTGAATACTCGGATCAGGGTTGGGCGCTGCCTCTATTTCCGAGCCTTACCCGACCAGGATGGGCATGCTCGATAGCTGGCGCCGCCGGATGCGCCGCGCCCAGCACCCGGCGCGATGCGCCGCGCCCAGTACCCGGCGTTATCAACGCCGCCGCCCCGAGCGGATGCTGTGGTATCGCATTGTCCGGACCAACGCTGCGTCATCGACGGGGTATTCGTGCCCATCGCCGACACGGACGAAGAGGAGGGCCTGATCTTTCATGCCGCGTGCGGGCTGGATGCGGCTGCCATCGCCGATGTTCAAGCCGTGGTGCGACAGCGGTGACCGACGCCGCCGCGACCGAGGAAGCACCGCGCCGCGGCACGCTATCTGTGGGCCATGCTGCTGGCGCGCATCCATGGAGACGGTCGTGACCGCCGGCTCCTGGCCGGTCAGCGACCTTGGCAGCCTCGGCCTGCCGAAAATTCGGCGGACGGCGGCGATGCAGAAGACCCAACGGACAGTATCGACCCGTCCCGGTCATAGCCAATCCGGAAAAGCGACCAGTCTCGCTGTTACTTGATTACCTCGTCGGCGCGTGGCAATCCGGTGGTTGAACACGCCCCCGATCGCGCTCATGTATCCCATGGCAATTTCGCGCGCCTCCACACCCGCGGTAACGAGCGCGATCGGGGCGGGTTGATCACGTGCGCGCCGAATGCGCTCAGTGTTCGATCGATGCTCAACAGGCGATAGCCGGAATGCCTGGCCTGTGCATACAGCAGGCGGTCAAACGGATCGCCATGTTTTTGCTGCAATTCGCACGACAGCAAAATCGGCTCGAGCGACAGCGCACACATGCGAAAGCCGTCGCGCAATGCCTGCTCCACCACGCGGCGCGGTTGCAGGTTGATCTTGCCCTTGCGCCATTTGAGGCCGATCTCCCATACCGAAGCTTCGGAAAACGCCACCTCGTCGGCGCGCGCCATCACTCTGCGCGCTGCCGTGCTCAACGCCGGCGCATCCGTCAGCGCCCAGAGCAGGCAATGCGTATCCAGCAACAGTTTCATCCGCCAAGCAAGTCGTCATCGGTCATCGGGGCGTGAAAATCCGCGGCAAGCCTGAGTCTGGCGCGCTTTAATCCGCCGAGGCGTATACCGCTTCTGGACGCGACGGCCGTCACCGGCATAAGGCGCGCAAGCGGCTTGCCGGCGCGCGCTATGACGATTTCCTCTCCCGCCACTGCCCTGTCCAGCAGCGCGGAGAGGTTGGTTTTTGCATCGTAAATGTTGACAAGCATTGCTGTCTCCTTGCCTCTGGGCACTAGTTGGTCAAATTCTAACATTTCTGACCAAATAGCCAGGATCCGTCTGCAGCGGATGGACTTGCTCCATGTTCGGATTTCACAAGCTGGCCCCGTTGCTGTCGCGGGAGCTTACGGTCGTCGCGCCCTCCCTGTCCGCTCGCACCCTGCTTTGCCGGTCCGGATGATTGACGACAAGTTGTAGCCGATGTACGATTGCCATCATGTTGAGAACCCAGATCCAACTCCCTGAGCCACTCTTTCGTCAGCTCAAGAGGATCGCCGAGGAACGCGACTGGTCGGTCGCGGAGTTGATACGTCGGGGGATGGAAGTCTATGTTCAGACCTGTCCCGAGGCAGCGGACAAGACCGACTGGAAAATGCCGGTGTTGCGCGGCAGTGGAGGCCACCTGGTGGATCCGGCAAACGTCAAACCCGAGGCAGACGCCATTACTGCACGGTTGGCAAAGCGGGGCCAGGGCAGATGAAGCGGATCACTGCGGACACCAATCTCTTCATCCACGCGGCTGATCCTGATTCGCCGCACCATTCAAGGGCGCGCAACTTTTTTGATGACGTGAGTGCCGGGCGCGACGACAGCGAATTTGTGCTGTGCGAACTGGTCCTGGTTGAACTCTATATGCAGTTGCGCAATGCGGTGATATTTTCAAAGCCGTATTCGGCGCGGGAGTCTGCCGCCTATTGCCTGGCCTTGAAACAGAATCCGAAATGGCGTTGTGTTGACTACGACAATGCAGTCGCATCGAAGCTCTGGCACTGGGCATCCACAACGAAAGCCGGGTTTCGGCGGATCATCGACGCACGGCTGGGCTTGACCTTGCGCTTCCACGGCGTGAACCAGTTTGCCACGGTCAATACCAAGGACTTTCAGGAATTCGGATTCCAGCGCGTCTGGAATCCTCTGTCCGGCGCGTCTTGACAGGCGTGAGTCGCGAGCAACCGTGACGCTCCGGCGTGCAATCATGCGCCGGCCCGCTCTGGATTGCGTCGTCGCCGCGCTACACTCGAGCACGGCGCTGGAGCCGCGATCAGCCGCTCAGACTATCGCGCTGCGCCTGACAATTTCCGCCGCGTCGGCTTCGTTTTCGAAGCCGCGCATGCGCGCGATCAAGGCTCTGGCGTCGACTTCGGGAGCGCCGCAGGCGGCGAGCTCGAGAAACTTCGCCTCGAGCTGCGCATCGCTCATCGGCCGCGCCACGCTTCCTAGGGCCTGCGGCACGAGGGCCTCGAAGCTGCGGCCGTCACGGGTGCGCAGTACGGCATGCGCGGCTTCGACCGGCATCGTGGCATCGGACTGGACCGCCACGCGCTGGCGCAGGGCGACGACGTCGGGGGCGGCGACGCAGGCGTCTGTGTACTGGAGCACGCCCGCCGCGCCGTAGACGAACACTACCGCGGCGGCGTGCTGGTGGCTGAGCTTCGCCTCCAGCCCGTCGCGCGGGGACTGGCGGTCGGCGCGTTCCACCGAGAGCGGGTTCACGCGCAGTGCGATGCGCTCGATTGCCGCGGCGGCGATGCCCTGCTTCGCGCGCAGTTCCAGGCAGGCATCGATCACCGGGTGCACCACCACGCCGCAGGGGTAGGGCTTGTAGGCGTTCTGCAGCAGTTCCCAGGTGTCGCCCAGGCCTTCGGTGATCGCGTCGAAATCGGGTTTGTCGCCGAACACCCGGGCGAAGCCGCGCGCGCCTTCGAGGGTTTTCTCCGAGGCGGTGAAATTCTGCGCCGCGAGCTGCGCGGCGAACATCCCGCTCTTTGCGGCGGCGCCGATGTGCAGGCTCTTGGCCATGTAGCCGAGGTTCTCCACCAGGCCGGCTGCCTGGGTGGCGGCCAGGCCGAGCGCCCACGTCATCTGTTGCTCATCGAGTTTCATCAACCGGCCGGCGGCGGCCGCGGCGCCGATCACGCCGCAGGTGCTGCTGATGTGCCAGCCGCGCGCGTAATGCCAGGGCGAGACCGCATTGCCGATGCGGCACTCCGCCTCCACGCCGAGCGCGAAGGCGTGCAGCAGTTCCGCGCCCGGGATGCGCCGCTGCTCTGCGAGCGCGAACAGCACCGCGGCCACCGGCGCGCTCGGATGAATGACGGTGCGCAGATGCGTATCGTCGAAGTCCAGGCTGTTGGCGCTCATTGCGTTGATAAAGGCGGCGTTGGCTGCGTCCAGTCGCTCGCGCCGGCCGACGAGCGTCGCCTGCGCGGGCCCGGTGCTGCCCGCGAGTGCGGCGAGCGCTTTTTCTATCGCGTCCTCGCGGCAGCCGCCGAGCGAGCAGCCTAGCCAGTTGAGAACGGAGCGCCTGGCTTCGTGTTGAACCGCCGCCGGCAGGTCTTGCGCGCGTGCATCGACCAGGAACTGCGCGAGCCTGCGGGTCACCCTGGTTTCCATTTTTCAGTCCGCTTTCACGCCCGCCTTTTTCACCACCGGTCCCCAGCGGTCGATCTCGCCGCGGATGAAGGCGGCGGCCTGCTCGGGCGTGCCACCCATCGCCTCTGTGCCCTGCGCCGCGAAGCGCTCGCGCACATCGGGCGCGTTGAGCGCTTTGACGGTCTTGGCGTTCAGGCGCGCGATGATTGCGGGCGGCGTGCCGGCAGGCGCGAGCAAGCCGTACCAGAGCGCCACATCGACGCCGGGGTAACCGGCTTCGGCGAAGGTGGGCACCTCGGGCAGCAGGCGGTTGCGCTGGGCGCTGGCCGCGCCGATCGCGCGCAGCTTGCCGGTGCGCACATGCTGGATGAGCGAAGGCGCGCCGTCGAACATCACCTGCACCTGTCCGCTGATGAGATCCGCGACCGCGGGGCCGCTGCCCTTGTAGGGCACGTGCAGCAGGTCGGCGCCGGTGGCGCTTTTGAACAATTCGCCCGCCATATGCGGCGCGCCGCCATTGCCGGAGGAAGCGAAGCTGAACCTGTCCGGCTGCGCTTTGGCGAGCGCGACCAACTCCTGCACCGTGTTCGCCTTCACCCCGCCATTGATGGTCATGATGAGTGGCAGGCGCGCGAGCATGGTGATCGGCGCGAAATCGCGTATCGAGTCGTAGGGCAGCCTGGCGTAGAGATGCGGCCCGATGCCATGGGTGGTGATCGAATTCTGCAGCAGGGTGTAGCCGTCGGGCGCGGCTTTGGCGACTGCGTCGGCGGCGATGGTGCCGCTCGCGCCGGCACGGTTTTCCACCAGCAGCGGCTGGCCTAAGGCCTCCGCCAGCTTCGCGCCTATCAGGCGCGCGATGAAATCCGCCGCGCCGCCGGGCGGAACGGTGACGATGAGGCGCACCGGACGGCTGGGATACGCGTCGCTGCTTTGCGCGTGCGCAGTGGCAATGGCAAGCGGAGAAAAAATCAGCAGGCAGGCAAGCGCACGATTCACCAGTTTCATTGCGCGCTCCTTATTTCACCTGTTTTGCCAGCGGGTCGTCGACCGGCTGTTTCGCGAGCCAGGCTAGGTTCGGCAGCGGCCGCGCGGTGACCGGGTCGGCGGCGAGCACCTGTTCGAGCGCCATCGCCGCCTGCATCAGGAACGCATCCTGGCCGCGGCGCGCGACCAGCTGCAGGCCGAAGGGCAGGCCGCGGTCGTCCACGCCGCAGGGTATCGAGATGCAGGGATGGTTGAGCAGGGTGATGGCATAGGTCATGCGCACCCAGTCGATATAGTTCGACACCGCGTGCTCGCCGATATGCGAGGGAAAGATGTCGTGCTTGGGCCAGGGATATACGCCCGTGGTCGGCAGGATGAGCAGCTCGCAGTCGGCAAAAAAATCCTGCGCCGCGCGGTACAGCCTGGTCCAGGCGACATGCGCTTCGGCGATGTCGAAGGTGCCGAGCTTCAGCCCGGCTTCGTAATTGCCGGTGACCAGGCGCCCCCACTTGCCCGGCTGCTCGCGCATCCTGTCCTGCCAGGTGCCGACGAAGACGAAGGCGCGCAGTGTCTCGTAGATGCGATCCGCGCCGCGGAAATCGGGCGATGCGTTCGCGGCGTCGCGAAACAGGCCGCGCAGCCCCGAGGTACGCGCCTCGAACAGCGAGCTAAGCCTGGACTCGATCGGCGCAAAGCCGCCCAGGTCGGGAGTGAACGCCACGCGCAGCCGCGACAGGTCGGCGGGCGCCAGGTCGTGGCGCAAAGCGGGATCGACATGCCCGGCGAGCGGATCGCGCGGGTTGTCGCTCGCCATAGCGGCGAGCATCAGCAACACGTCGCGCGCGCTGCGTCCCATCGGTCCTTCCACATTGAGAGGGGTGGGACCGAAGGGCCGCGTTTCAGAGGGCACCAGGCCGGCCGTGGGACGCATGCCGGTGATGCCGCAGAACGACGCGGGTATGCGCAGGCTGCCGGCATTGTCCGAGCCGTGCGCGAGCGGCAGCATGCCGGTGGCAAGCGCGATCGCCGAGCCGCCGGAGGAGCCGCCGCAAGTGAGCGGCGGCGCGAACGGATTGCCCGACACGCCGTAGACCGGGTTGAAGGTGTTGCCGCCCGCGCCCCATTCGGGCGTATTGGTCTTGAAGCAGACGATGCCGCCGGCGCGGCGCAGGGTGGCGACCAGCGCGGCATCTTTCTCCGGCACCTGGTCCTTGTAGACCATCGAGCCGTAGGTGGTGCGCAGGCCCTGGGTGTCCACCAGGTCTTTGATGCCGATCGGCAGGCCGTGCAGCAGGCCGAGCGCATCGCCGCGCATGACCGCGCGTTCGGCCTCGCGCGCCTCGCGCAGCGCGCGCTCGCGGTCGATGGCGACCACGCCGTTGACCTGGGCGTTGACCGCTTCGATACGTGTCAGGCAGGAGGCGAGCAGTTCGACGGGGGAGAGTTTTTTCGCGCCGATCAGGAAGCGCGCCTCGCTGGCGCTCAGGTCGCAGGGTTGCATTCGGGGCTCGCGGTTTTCATTGGGCAGGAAGCGCATTTTCCCGCAAATAGCGGGAGAGCGACGGGCAGGAGCGGAAGTAAAGATTTGCCCACAGCGTGTGCCGGGTCATGTGTCAGTTCCTTCCCGGCGATCGCGGGCCGCATTCTGCGATACTTCCGGCTGCCTCCTACCCCGGATCGTCATGTCTTCCCAGCAGTCCTTTGCCGCGCTCCGCCATCCCGGATACCGCGCGTATTTCTTCACCTCCGCCATCGCCATGATGGCCGACAACATCGAGCATGTGATCAGCTACTGGATGTTGTACGAGAAGTTCCACTCGCCGGCGCTGGGCGGGGTGGCCATCCTCACGCACTGGCTGCCGTTCCTGTTCCTGTCCATCCATGCCGGGGCGCTCGCCGACCGCTTCGACAAGAGGCGGCTGATACAGATAGGGCAGGGCCTGTTCGCCCTGGCGTCGCTGGGCTGGGGGCTGCTGTTTTTCACCGACCAGCTCGAGGCCTGGCATGCGGTGGTGCTGCTCACCATACACGGCCTGGCGGGCGTCATCTGGGCGACGCCCGGGCAGGTCATCGTCCACGACATGGTCGGAAAAGAGCACCTGCAAAGCGCGATCCGCCTGAATGCGACCGCACGCTTTCTCGGCGTGCTGATGGGACCGGGCGTGGGCGGGGTGCTGCTGCTCGCGCTCGGGCCGGCCTACGGTCTGCTCGCCAACATGCTGTTCTTCCTGCCGCTGATATTCTGGCTGCGTCGCGCGCCCTACGGCATGGTGAAGCCGCGCGCGCCGGGCGCGCCGGCGCGCGGCACCGGCTTTGCCGAGTTGCGCGACGCGCTGCGCGAAGCTGCGGGCAACCGCACCGTGATCTCGATGATCGTGCTCGGCGGCGCCTCGTCGCTGCTGATCGGCAGCGCCTACATGGCGCAGATGCCCGAATTTGCGCACGACCTGGGCTCGGAGCGGGCCGACTGGTCATACAGCGTGCTGCTCGCCGCCAATGCCGCAGGCGCGTTCGCGGGCGGCATGATCCTGGAGAGCCGCAGCCTGTTGCGCGCCAGTCCGGGCACAGCGATCGCGCTGACCTTCCTCTGGTGCGTCGCGATCGGCGGCTTCGCGATGTCCACCAGCTACCCGCTGGCGGTGCTGCTTATGCTGATCGCGGGATTCCTCTACCTGACTTCGAGCTCGATGTCGCAGACCCTGGTGCAGATGCATGCGCCGGAGCATCTGCGCGGGCGCCTGGTGGGCGTGTACAACATGGCCAACAACGGCCTGCGCGCGTTCAGCGGCATCACCGTAGGCATCGTCGGCAGCCTGATCGGCATCCACTGGTCGCTCGCGCTCGCGGCGCTGGTGCTGCTCACCGTCACCCTGGGCCTGCTGGCCTTTACCCGGCGGAACTAAAGCCGGAATGTCGATACATCCCTGAGCCACACGTCGCCCCCGAACAGGCGACGTATTCGTCCGTGCGCCTGCGGTGCAATCGTGAACCAGGCTTCGGGATAACGACAGCAGGCGAGTGCACTGCCTGTCCTTGTCGAAATTTTTTACACTAGGAGTAACGAGCAACTGTGTTCTAGCGAGCAACCGTGGCCGTCAATTTCACCCCCAACGCCTTGCAGACGCGCTGGACTGTGTCCAGACGTGGCTGCGCATTGGGTCGAAGCGCCTTGTACAGCGCCTCACGCTTGATGCCACTGGCTTTCGCGATTTCCGTCATCCCCCGGGATTTGGCGATATAACCCAATGCGGCGGCAAGCTCGCCGGGTTCGCCTTCTTCCAGGACCTGGCGCAGATACTCGGCCACATCCGCATCACTCTTGATGTGTTCCGCCATATCGAAGTCGGGCAATGCGCTTATCTTTGTTTTCTTGCTCATATTGATTACTCCGTCAATGTGGATGCCAAGGCTTTGGCCGATTCAATGTCCCTGGTTTGGCTGCTTTTATCGCCACCGCCGAGCATCACAATCAGGATTTTGCGGCGTTGAACGAAGTACATTCGCCAACCGGGGCCAAAAAATTCCCGCATTTCCTGTACGCCATCGCCCACTGGCGCCACATCACCCAATAAGCCGCGCGTCGCCTTTTCAAGTCGACGCAGCAGACGAATTCTCGTCGGGCGGTCTTTGAGACTATCGAACCATTCGTCGAATTCGGGTGTGTGTTTTACGGCGAACATTCGGACAATTGTAATCGATCGAGGACACATTGCCCATGCGTTATCCGGAACGGCGAAAGCATTGTCTGGTGCCGGCACTAACAAAAACCACCGATTGATTCTGGGCAAAAGCAGCTAGCCATCCGGGCCATCTTTTCCGACTTACTAGCGAAGAATCGACCCTTGGCGCAGATTCCCTGCGAGTTTCGGTATTATTCGAGTGTTTGTTGGCTGGGGTGCATTGAGCGCTGACTACCCGGCCTGTGTAACTCGCGGTGAATCGACGAAGCAACCGAAGCCGAGAACCGCATCAACCCCGTAGCACCGCCCAAACGAGTGCAGCCCATCCCGCAATGAACGCCAGCCCGCCGAACGGCGTAATTGCGCCCAATCCGCGCATGCCCGTCAATGCCAACACATACAGACTGCCGGAGAAGAGCACGATGCCGGCAGCCATCAGAAAGCCGGCCCACTTGAGCGGCGCTGACTTCGGCAGGTGAAGCGCCAGCAGGCCGACCGCGAACAGGCCGAGCGCATGAACCATCTGGTACTCGACCGCGGTGCGCCACACGACAAGCATGTCCCCGCCAAGGTGCCCCTTCAGTGCGTGTGCGCCGAAGGCGCCCAACGCGACACCGATCAGCGCCGCAACGGCGCCAATCGAGATGCACAGTTTTGCGCTCCTGGGCAAGGCGGGTTGCTCCTTCAATACGGCAGTGGGGATGCGCTATGTGCGCCGGGTACGGCAGCTATGGCTATATCAAAAATAATCGTCAATGGCTCGTAGAGAGCCGTATTATGGTGATACTACCGTTATAAAGTTTCAAATTGTCGCAACAGTGTGGGCATGTAAAAATGTTTCCGGGCGCTTGTTCAGACTTCCTCGTCTTTGAAAATTTCCAGACTCAAAGCCACTTCCTTGTCCGTCACGCCCGGCCCCGGGCCGACTTGAGCGCCCAGCGCGGCGAGGCCTGCGGCTCCCTGTTGTTGCAATTGCACTATGGCCAGGCCGGCATCCTTGGGGGAGGCAAAGCCGGCACTTTGCAGCAGCACGCGGCCCTGGGCGCCCACCAGCTTGAAGTAGAACTGACCGTCTGGTTCCCGGTATTGCTTGAATGCGGGCCGGGCGACGCGTGTCGACCTGGCGGCTCGATTTTTGGCAGCCCCGCCCGCGGACGCTGAAGCGCCCGCCGAGGAACCCGACGAAGCCAATGCGCGCAGCCCCACGGCATGCCGCAGTTCCTTGATCAAGGGCGTGGCCAATTCGCGCGCCTTTGCCGCTCCCTCGAGCAGGATGGCATCGACTTGCGCAGGGTTGTCGATCAGCGCCTGGTATTGCGAACGCATCGGCGCAATTTCGCTTTCGATGCGTTCAAGCAACATTTGCTTGGCGTCGCCCCAGGCAATGCCCTCTGCGTAAGCTCTGGACAGGGCCGCCGTTTCCTCGGCACTCGCAAACGCCTGGTAGATCTGAAACAAGGCGGAACCTTCCGTGTTTTTTGGCTCGCCGGGAGCGCGTGAATCGGTGAGGATGCCCGCGATCAATTTGCGCAGTTGAGCGCTGCTGGAAAACAAGGGGATGGTGTTGTCGTAACTCTTGCTCATCTTGCGGCCATCCAGGCCCGGGAGCATGGACACCGATTCTTCAATCACCGCTTCGGGCAGCACCAGATGCTCGCCGTACAGGTGGTTGAAACTGGAGGCCATGTCGCGGGCCATTTCGATGTGCTGGACCTGGTCGCGGCCCACCGGCACTTTGTGCGCCTTGAACATCAGGATATCCGCGCCCATCAGCACCGGGTACATGAACAGTCCCGCGGTGACATCGGTATCGGGGTCATGGCCTGCGGCATTGTTCTTGTCCACCGAGGCTTTGTAGGCATGCGCTCGGTTGAGCAACCCTTTGCCGGTGGCGCAGGTCAGGAACCAGGTGAGTTCGGGAATTTCCGGAATGTCGGACTGGCGGTAAAACGTCACGCGCTCGGGATCAAGACCCGCGGCAATCCAGCTGGCGGCAATTTCCAGGGTGGAGCGCTGGATGCGTTCGGGTTCGTCGCACTTGATCAGCGCGTGGTAGTCCGCCAGAAAATAAAATCCCTGGGTTGCCGGGTTGCGGCTGGCCTGGACAGTGGGACGAATGGCGCCCACGTAATTGCCCAGGTGAGGCGTGCCCGTGGTGGTGATGCCGGTGAGAACCCGGATGCGCTGGTTGGTGGTCATGGCATTCTTGAAAAGGAGAAAAGGTTTGAGCGGTATTTTATCGGTCGTTATCCGATGGCCGGTGAAGATGGCGCGGCCCACTCCGGCACGTCGCTCTCACTCTATCTGTATGTTCGCCTCTTTCACCACTTTCGCCCAGCGCGGAATCTCCGAGCGGATCAATGCGGTGAACACTTCGGGGGCGCCGCCGCCGATCTCGTTGCCTTGCGCGAGTATCGACTCGCGCACCGCGGGCATGGCCAGCACCTGGTTCACCGATTCGTTGATGCGGTCGACAATCTCGCGCGCGGTGCCGCGCGGCACGATCACGCCCTGCCAGTTGCTGATCACCAGCGACGGGTAGCCGGCCTCGACGAAGGTCGGCACCTCGGGCGCGACGCCGAGGCGCTTCTCCGAGGTGACCGCGATCGGGCGCGCCCTGCCGGCGCGCAGCGAGGGCAGGGCGGCATAGGTCATCTCGAACATCATCGGCAGGTGTCCCGCCATCAGGTCGGCGCCCGCCGGCGCGCCGCCCTTGTAGGGCACGTGGGTGATGTCCACGCCGGCCAGGATGCGGAAGATCTCGCCCGACAGATGATGCGGTCCGCCCACGCCCGATGAGCCGAAGGTGTATTTGCCGGGATTCGCTTTGAGGACCGCAACCAGTTCGGCGACGTTTTTCGCCGGCACGGACGGATTGACCATCAGCACCAGCGGCGATTTTTCCATCAGCACCACATGGACGAGATCGCGCAGCGGGTCGTAGGGCAGCGACTTCATCAGGCTGACGTTGGCCGCCATGGGCGCGAGGTTGCCGGTGCCCAGGGTGTAGCCATCGGGAGGTGCCTTGGAGACGATGTCCACGCCGATCACGCCGCCCGCGCCGGCGCGGTTCTCGACGACGATGGATTGGCCCCAGAGTTCGCTCAGCCGCGTCGCGACCTGGCGGGCGCGCAGGTCGATGAAGCCGCCCGGCGCATACGGAACGATCCAGCGCACCGTCCTGGCCGGATAGCGCTGGGCGAAGGACGCCGAGGGCAGGCCGAGCGCGCAGCATGCGCAGAGCAGGATCAGGGCGCGGAGCAGGAGGGGCATTGTCATGATGTTTGGTTCTTGGAGGCAACCTGCTCGATAGCGCAAGGGTAGCGCCATGGAATACTGCACTGCAAGTGTGGGTGAATGCGCGAACGGCGGACCCCGCGGGGAAGCGCCTGCACCGTGGGTTAATATACGCGCTCTTTTCGCCCCGATATGCCCCTCGCATGGCTCAACTCAAACTCGCTTCCCTCGGCGACCTGCGGCCGCTGGTCGGCACCGAAATGGCGGCCAGCGACTGGTTCCTCATCAGCCAGGAACGCATCGACGCCTTTGCCACGGCAACCGACGACCTGCAGTGGATCCACACCGATGCGGCGCGTGCCGCTGCGGAATCGCCTTACGGCGGCACGGTGGCGCATGGCTTTCTCACGCTTTCAGTGTTGCCGCACCTGATGCAGCAGGCCATCGAATTGAGCGGCGTGCGCATGGGTATCAACTACGGGTTGAACCGGGTGCGCTTTACCGGGCCGGTACCGGCCGGCGCGCGCATTCGCGCGCACTTCACGCTGGCGCGGCTGGAGGACCTGCCCGGCGGGGTGCAGACCACCTGGTCGGTGCGCGTGGAACGCGAGAGCGTAGACAAGCCCGTCCTGGTTGCCGAATGGCTCACGCGCCGCTTCGAGTAGACCCCGCCGCGCGCCGCTGCACCGGATGAGCGAGGCGCCGCATTTCAGGTTCTGGCCGAGGGGCGTGCCGCGCACGCTCCACTATCCGCAGACCAGCCTCTACTACAACCTTGAAGTGTCGGCGGCGCGCTACCCGGACAAGCCGTTCCTGATTTTTTACGACACGCCGCTCGGCTTCGCGGCGTTCCGCCGCGACGTGGACGCGCTGGCCGGCTACCTGCAGCACGAGTGCGGCGTGAAGAAGGGCGAGCGCGTCATGCTCTACCTGCAGAATTCGCCGCAGTACATGATCGCGTTCTATGCGGTGTTGCGCGCCGATGCGGTGGCGGTGCCGGTGAGCCCGATGAACCTTGCCGGGGAACTGCGGCACTACGCCCGCGACAGCGGCGCGCGCGTGGCCGTGGTCGGGCAGGAATTGCTCGAGCGCATTGCGCCGCTCGCGGGCGCGGAGTTCGATCATCTGGTGGTCGCGGCTTATTCGGATTACCTCGCCGGCGGCGATGGGAACGCGCGCGGTGGTGCGCCGCCCGATTTGCTCGCCGCTCCGCGGCGGGACGTAACCCTGGCAGGGGCCGTCGCCTGGCGCGAGGCGCTGGCGGCGGCGCGCATGCCCCGGGCGCACACGGCCCGGCCCGACGACCTGTGCGTGCTGCCCTACACCTCGGGGACGACCGGACATCCCAAGGGGTGCATGCATACGCACCGCACGGTGATGAGCACGACCGTCTACAGCGGCCCGTGGAACGGGTTGAGCAGCGACTCTGTGGTGTTGTGCAGCCTGCCGCTGTTCCATGTCACGGCCATGGTGGGCAGCATGCACGGGCCGATTTTCCTGGGGCAGACGGTGGTGCTGATGCAGCGCTGGGACCGGGATGTCGCGGCGCGGCTGATCGCGCGCCACCGGGTGTCGAGCTGGGGCTGCATCGCTACCATGGCCATCGACTTTCTCGCCAATCCCGATCTTGGCCGCCACGACTTGTCGTCGCTCGCGCGCGTCGGCGGCGGCGGCGCGGCCATGCCCGAGGCGGTGGCGAAAAAGTTGCACGATCTCACCGGCCAGGAATACATCGAAGGTTACGGCCTGACCGAAACCATGGCGCCCTCGCACACCAATCCGATGCAGCGGCCGAAGCGCCAGTGCCTGGGGATCCCGATCTTCGGCGTGGACTCGCGCATCATCGATCCGGAGACACTGCGCGAGTTGCCCCGGGGGGAGACCGGCGAGATCGTGATTCACGGCCCGCAGGTGTTCCTCGGCTACTGGAACAATCCGGAGGCCACCGCGCAAGCCTTCATCGAACTGGAGGGCAAGCGGTTTTTCCGCAGCGGCGATCTCGGCCGCATCGACGAGGACGGCTATTTTTTCATGGTCGACCGGCTGAAGCGCATGATCAACGCATCGGGCATGAAAGTCTGGCCGGCGGAGGTGGAGGCGATGATGCACGCCCATCCGGACATACAGGAGGCGTGCGTGGTCGCGACGCGGGACGCCTATCGCGGCGAAACGGTGAAGGCGGTGGTGGTGCTCAGGCCCGGGCGCGCCGGGCAAGTCGGCGCCGATGACATCGTCGGCTGGTGCCGCGGCCGGATGGCGGCGTACAAGGTGCCGCGCATCGTCGAGATCGTGACTGCGCTCCCCAAATCGGCAACCGGCAAGGTGCAGTGGCGCCTGCTGCAACAGAAGCAGGATTCGTAGCGCGCGCCGCACCATTCGAAGGATGTCATGGAAGCACTGCTGGTCATAGCCGCCTTTGGCGCACTCGCCTGGTTCTGGTACGACAGCATTCGCGCGCGCGAGCAGGCCGTTGTCACCGGCAAACTGGCGTGCGATCGCGACCGGCTGCTGTTTCTCGACGACACGGTGCAGTGCGTCTCCTGCAGGCCGGGGCGCGACGCGGACGGGCAACTGCTGCTGCGGCGCGTCTACCGCTTTGAATTCTCCGATACCGGCAACAATCGCCGCGGCGGCACGGTCGTGATGCTGGGCGCCGGGGTAGAATCGGTGCAGATGGAACCGTTTTACCTGCAGTGATGCAAAAATGGGTCGAAGGCACCGTGGTGGGGCAGACGCGCTGGACCGCGCAGCTGTACTCCCTGAAAGTCGAGGCCGGACTCGCGCCGTTCGAGGCGGGTCAGTTCGCCAAGCTGGCGCTCCCCGCGATCGAATCAGCGGCGGACCCGGTGGTGAGCGGCGTGGCGGACAGCGTGGCGGACAGCGTGGCGGACGACAAGGTGGCGCGGCCCTATTCCTTCGTCAATGCGCCCGGTGAATCGCCCCACGAGTTCTACTACGTCATCGTACCGGGCGGTCCGCTGACCGCACGCCTGGCGGCACTCGGGCCGGGCGACAGGATTTTTCTCGCGCCGCGCGCCTCGGGATTCCTGGTCCTGTCGGAAGTGCCCGCGGCCGACACGCTGTGGCTGCTGGCCACGGGTACCGGCATCGGACCGTTCCTGTCCATTTTGAAAACGCCCCTGCCGTGGCAGCGCTATCGCAAGGTGGTGCTGGCGCACGGCGTGCGGGAGATCGGCGAGTTGAGCTACCGCGACGAAATCGAGCGCCTGAAAAGCGCGCATCCGGCGCAGTTTGAAGCGCTATCCCTGGTGAGCGGCGCGGATGCAACGCAGGGAGAGAGGCAGGGCGCAGAGCGCCGGCCTGCGCCGCTGCTGACCGGGCGGATTACCCGGGCAATCGCCGATGGCCGGCTTGAACAGGCGGCCGGCGCGGTATTGCGTTCCGCCGATTCACAGGTGATGATTTGCGGTAATCCCGCCATGGTCACGGACACAACCGAAATGCTCAAGCAGCGCGGCATGAAAAAGCACCGCCGGCGCGATCCCGGCCAGATCACCGTGGAGAACTACTGGTGAGCGCGGCAGCTCGTCTGCCGGTGTGCAGGGCAGCTCGTCTGCCGGTGTGGAGAGCAGATCGTCTGCCGGTGTGCAGGGCAGCTCGTCTGCCGGTGTGGAGGGCAGCTCGTCTGCCGCTGTGGAGGGCAGCTTATCTGCCGCTGTGGAGGGCAGCTCGTCTGCCGGCGTTGCAGATTCCGTTGCGCCGCGTATTTATCATCACGCTGGCGGCGCTGCTGACGCTCGTGGGCGGATGCAGCGGCCTGCAATTAGGCTACAACAATGCCGACGTGCTGGCGCGCTACATGATGCACGACTACCTCGACTTCGATTCGGCGCAGGATGATGACGTCAAGGCCCGCCTCGTCGCCTTTCACTCATGGCATCGGCAGGACGAACTGCCCGCGTATCTGGAAGTGCTCAAGGGCGCGCGTGCGCGCGCCGTGGCGGGTGTGCAGACGGGCGATATCGACTGGGGCATGGCAACGCTGCGCGAGCGCTACCGCCTGGTTACGTCGCGCGCCGCGCAGGCGGCGGCGCCGGTGCTGGTCAATCTGAGCGCGGAGCAGATCGTCGCGCTGGAGAAGAACGCCGCCAAAAAGAACGCGAAGTTCGCCGCTGAATTCATCATCGGCGACGAAAAGAAACTGCACCGCGCGCGTACCAAGCGCATGCTCAACACCATAGAGGACTGGACCGGCGATCTCACGAACGCACAGGAGGCCCGCGTCGAGCGCTTGGTGCGCGAGCACGCGCGCATAGCGCTGTTGCGCTTCGAGGACAGGCAGCGCTGGCAGCGCGCGGCGCTCGTTCTGGTGCGCAAGCACCGCACTGCCGCCGAACTCGGGCCGCACCTGGCCGAGCTGTTCGCCAGCCCGGAAAAACGCCAGTCGCCGCAGTATCTGCAGGGGACGCACCACTATGAGCAGAGTCTGGCCCAGCTCGCGGTCGATCTCGACCGCTCGCTCAGCCCGGCACAGCGGGTGAATGTGTTCAAGCGCTTCGACAAACTGGCCGCCGATCTTGCCGAACTCGCCGAACCCGCGGGCGCAAAGAGGCCGCGCTGAGCGGGCGCGCAGGAGGACGGATGGGCGGGCGGATTAACGCAACCCCTTGGCGGTCAGGACGGATCAGCCGCGCGCGCGGCTGCAAGCTGCGGTGTGACTGCTGACATCATCCAGTTTTCCCATGGCAACGGCTTTCCCGCCGGGAGCTATCGCAAGCTGTTCTCGCTGCTGCGGCCCGATTTCGAGATCCGCGCGATCGACACGTTCGGCCACGACCCGCGCCATCCGGTCACCGAGGGCTGGCCTCACCTGGTCGATGAGCTGGTGGAGGACATCGAGCGCGGGCAGCGCGAGCGGGGGCGGATCCAGCCGGTGCTGGGCGTAGGCCACTCTCTGGGCGGTTATCTGACGTTTCTCGCCGCGGTGCGGCGGCCCGACCTGTTCCGCGCCATCGTGCTGCTGGATGCGCCCATCATCGGGCACTGGAAGGGCGCGACGTTCGGCATGATCAAGCGGCTGGGCCTCGCCGATCGCGTGACACCGGCAGGCGGCACGCGCCTTCGCCGCCGCGAATGGCCTTCCATCGAAGAGGCTGTCGCGCATTTCCGCTCGCGCGGGCCGTTCCGCAATTTCGCCCCGGAATGCCTGCACGACTACGTGACCACGGGCACCCCCATGGGCGAGCACGGCGTGCGCCTGCGTTTCGATCCCGAAGTCGAGTACCGCATCTACCGCTTCCTGCCGCACCACCTGTCGCGGCTTACGCGCAAGCTCGCGGTTCCCGCGGGATTCATCGGCGGCCGGCAGTCGGAGGAGGGGCGGCTCGTCGGGCTCGCGCACACGCGGCGCCACCTCAGGGTCAGGCTGATCGAAGGGGGGCACCTGTTCCCGTTCGAGCATCCGCAGCACGCCGCCGACGCCTTGCGGGCGATGCTGCGGGATTTGGTGAACCGCTGAGCGACCTGCCTGCGCCGGGGCGCGCCGCGCACAGTCGGCAATTCAGGAGCAGAATCCGGGGCATCATCCTGACGGGGAGAAGCGCCATGCGTGCTGCAATTTGTCTGACGATAGGTTTGCTGGCTGTGGCGCTGGCTCCGCTGCCGATGCTTTCAGCGCATGCGGCAGGCGATGCGCCACAAGCCGTCGAGCAGCCGCGCGATGCGGATTACGAGGCGGGCAAAAAGGCGGTGGCGGCGGGCAGCTGGAAAATCGCGCTCGAGCACTTCAACCGCGTCGCGTTGCGCGAGCCGCGGAACGCCGATGTGCACAACTATCTCGGATACGCGTGGCGCAAGTCGGGGAACCTCGACCTCGCCTTCAAGCACTACGGCGAGGCCCTGAAGCTGGACCCGAAGCATCGCGGCGCGCATGAATACATCGGCGAGGCTTACCTGATGGCCAACAACCTGCCGAAGGCCGAGGAGCACCTGCGCGCGCTCGACAAGCTGTGCTTTTTCTCCTGCGAGGAATACCGCGACCTGAAGCAGGCCATCGAGAACTATCGGGGCGCGAAGAAGTAGCGCAGGTCGGCAGGGCGGGTCAGGCGCCATGGACGCCGGACGCCGCAAAGACAAAAACAAAAACAAAAACAAAGGGCGGCCAGGTCAGTGGCCGCCCTTCGAGAAGTGAAGCAGGTCAGGACAGGTGCTTGCTGACCAGCTTGGTCATTTCGAACATGGAAACCTGTTTCTTCCCGCCGAACACCACCTTGAGCTTGTCATCGGCATTGATCATGCGCCGGTTCTTCGCATCCTGGAGTTTGTGCTTTTTGATGTACTGCCAGATTTTCTTGGTGACTTCCGTGCGCGGCTGCGCTGCCGCGCCGATGACCGCACCGAGCGACGCGCTCGGTGTCATCGGCTTCATGAATGCCGCATTGGGTTTGCGCTTTGCTCCAGCTGCCTTTTTCTTTTTTGCCGGGGACTTCGCTGCTTTTTTCTTTGTGGCCATCGTTCAAACCTCCACTGTTGCGTTTTGACAAGGATCGCGAATTTTGTTCGCGCCACCGGCATCAGCCGGTGGCGCGACGCGACGCAACTATAATCTTTTTTTCGTCGGTTGCAAGGGCCGCAAGACAGAAATTTTCATATTTGCAACAGCCCGCTTCCCTCTGGGTACGGTCTGATGCCTCCCGCACGCGGCGCGCCGGCGTGCGATTCGCCCGCTCAATGAGGCGCCCGCGCTTCCTCTATAATCGGCGAAACGCGGCTCGCCTTCGCAGCCGGATCAGGGGCGGGATCGCGCATGAGCGTAAGTGAAACGTCAGCGGCTGCAGAGGGGAAAGCAGCAGCCGGCGAGAAGAAGAACATCGCCGTCCTCGGCGCGCTGCAGGCGCTGTTGTTCATCAACAACACCACCGCCATTGTCATGAACGGGCTGGCCGGCTACGCGCTCGCGAGCGACAAGGCGCTCGCCACCTTGCCCGTCACAGCCTGGGTGGTGGGCGGCGCGCTCAGCACCTACCCGGCGTCCATGCTGATGAAGCGCATCGGGCGGAGCGGCGGTTTTACCGTGGGCGCCCTGATCGGCATGCTGGGCGCGGCGATCTGCGCGCTGGCGATTTACCTTGCGAATTTCTGGCTGCTGTGCTTGGGCACGATGGTGTTCGGCGTATACAACGCCTTCGGCCAGTACTACCGCTTCGCCGCCGCCGACGCATCGCGGCCGGCGTTCAAGGCGCGCGCCATTTCACTGGTGCTCATCGGGGGATTGGTGGGCGGCATCGTCGGCCCGGAGTTGAGCAACTGGACCGTAGCGCTGCTTTCAACCCGATTTCTCGGCTCTTACCTGTCGCTGCTGGTCTTCCTGACGATCGTGATCCTGGTGATCCAGCTGATCGACATACCCAAGCCGACCGAAGCCGAGCACAACGAGCCGGCGCGGCCGCTCCCTGAAATCATGATGCAGCCGGCAGTGCTGGCGGCGGTGCTGGCCTCGGCGGTGGCCTACGGCGTCATGAACCTGCTGATGACCGCCACGCCGCTGGCGATGAGCGTGTGCGGCCACCCGTATTCGGCGGCGGCAACGGTGATCAGCTGGCACGTGATTGGCATGTTCGGCCCGTCGTTCTTCACCGGCTCGCTGATCAAGCGCTTCGGCGTAGTGAACGTCATGTTCGCCGGGGTGGCATTGCTGGTCGCCTGCTGCATTACCGCACTCTCGGGCATCACCGTCGCGCATTTCTGGTGGTCGATGTTCTTCGTCGGCGTCGGCTGGAATTTTCTCTATATCGGCGGGACGACCCTGCTCACCGACAACTGCAGTCCCTCCGAGCGCGCCAAGACGCAGGGCGCGAACGACACCTGCATTTTCTTCACGCTGGCTTTCTCTTCGATATTTTCCGGGATGCTGCTGGAGAAAAACGGCTGGGAAACCCTCAACTACGTGGCCCTGCCGCTCGCCTCGGTGGCGCTCGGGACCGTGTTCTGGCTGATGCTGAAGCGGCGCGCGCCGGTCCCGCTGCATGGATGAGCGGGCGGTGATCGCTACGCAACTCGACCCGCAGGTGCGCGAACTGCTGGCGCGCCTCGCCGCTACTTCCACGCCGCCCATGCACACCCTCAGTCCCGCCGAGGCGCGCGTTCTTTACAAGCGGACACGCCTGCCGCTGCAGCCGCCCCCAGTGGCGGTGGCCGACTTGCGCGACACCGAGTTTCCCGGAGGCGCCGGGCAAGCAACCGGCGCGCGCATCTACCGGCCGCTGGGTTCCACGCCGGACGAGTTGCTGCCGGCGATCGTGTATTTTCACGGCGGCGGATGGGTCTATGGCGATCTCGACAGCCACGACGCGGCGTGCCGCGCACTGGCGAACCAGAGCCGCGCCGCGGTGCTGTCCATAGCATATCGTCTTGCGCCGGAGCACAAATTTCCGGCGGCCTTCGACGATGCCGTGGCGGCGGTGCACTGGGCGGCGCGTGAATCGGCGGCGCTGGGCATAGACCGCGATCGGCTGGTGGTCGCAGGCGACAGCGCCGGCGGCAATCTGGCTGCTGCCGCGGCTCTGGCGCTGCGCGGCGATAGCGAAGTGACTCTCGCCATGCAGCTGCTTTTCTATCCGGCGCTGGATCATCGGATGGATACGCCTTCCCATGCCGCCTTCGCCCGCGGTTACCTGCTCGAGCGGGAGTCCCTGCTGTGGTGCCGCGATCATTATTTGCGCGGCGCCGATGACATTGCCGACTGGCGCGCCTCGCCCTTGCTGGCGCCCGATCATCGCGGCTTGCCGGCGACCTACATCATCACTGCCGGATTCGATCCGCTGCGGGACGACGGCGCCGCCTACGCGGAACGGCTGTCAGCCGCGGAAGTGACAGTCACCTACGAGTGCTTCGAGGGCCTGGTGCATGGTTTCCTCACCATGGGTGGCGTGCTCGCCGCCACCAACCATGCGTTCTATCGCGCCGGCCAGGCGTTGCGCGTCGGCACCGGCGGTTCTCCCGCGGCGGGCAGCGGCTTTACGCGCCAACCGTCGGCAGCGCCGCAGCGCGGCCCCGCGTGAACATCCGCCGCGGCGTGCTGTAAGCACAGCGGGAAACAATCGGGTGCGGGCGTTCGGACAGCTTTTCGATTTTCTCGGCAAGCACGGAACCCGGTTTCTGTTCTTCGGCGCGCTGCTCGGCCTGGCCGTGCCGCCGCTGGCGGCGTTGCTCAATCCGCTGCTGGTGGTATTCCTGCTCGTGCCCCTGGTGCTCGCGATGGTGCGGCTCGACTGGAGCGGATTCCGCCGTTACGCGCACCGCCCGGGCCTGATTGCGTTCATCTGCATCTGGCTGCTGTTCGTCTCGCCGCTCGCGATGTGGGGCGTGCTGGCTGCGTGGACGGCGCTGGTGGCCGGCGTTCCGGAGGCGCTGCGCCAGGGCCTGATCCTGATGGCGGCCGTCTCGCCCATCATGTCCTGTGTCGTGCTCAGCCTGCTGATCGGCCTGGATGCCGCACTGGCGATGGTGGTGGTGCTGCTCGCCACGGCGCTGGTGCCCTTCACCCTGCCGCCGTTCGCGCTGTGGCTGCTCGGGCTGCAGATCGATATCTCCCTGGGCACCTTCATGCTGCGCCTGGCAGCCATGGTCTTCGTGTCGTTCCTGGCGGCGTTTGCGATCCGCGCCTGGGTGCCGGCGACGACGCTCTCGCGCAATGCACGCCTCATCGACGGCGTATCGGTGCTGAACCTGGTGCTGTTCTGCGTCGCCATCATGCATGGCGTGACCGGGGTGGCGCTGGCGCGGCCCGGTTACGCCCTCGCCGCGATGCTGGCTGTTTTCGCGGCGAACCTGCTGCTGCAGATTGCCGGCACGCTGTTGTTCTGGCGCCTGGGCGTGCGCGCGGCGCTCACCGTGGGCCTGCTGACCGGCAATTGCAACATGGGCCTGGTGATGGTGGCGCTGGGGTCGAATGCGCAGTTCGACGTCATCGTGTTTTTCGCGCTGGGACAATTGCCGATCTACATGCTGCCGGGCATGCTGATGCCGCTGTACCGTCGCATGCTGGCTCGTCAGCCTCCCGCCGCGTAGCGGGCGTAACAGCAGTGCAGCGGGCGTAACTGCCGCGCACCGGGCGTAAACCAATGCGCAGCGGGCGTAACAGTGGCGCAGCGGGCGTAACTGCCGCGCAGCGGGTGTAAACCAACGCGCAGCGGGCGTAGAATCAACGCAGCAAACCCTACTTCCGGAATCCGAGATGAAGCCGAACGACATGCCACAGCCGGGAACACCCGATGGCGCGATAACAATCGTGCGCGCCGCCTGCCCGCACGATTGTCCCGACACCTGCGCCATGCAGATCACGGTGCGAAACGGCATCGCGATCAAGGTCGAGGGCGCGAAGGACCATGCGTTCACGCAAGGCACGCTGTGCAACAAGGTGTCGCGTTACCTGGATCGTGTCTATGCCAAGGACCGCCTGCTCTACCCGATGCGGCGTTCGGGCGGCAAGGGTCCCGGCAAGGGCGAACTGCGCCGCATCTCCTGGGACGAGGCGCTATCTGCCATCGCAAGCAAGTTTTCCGACATTGCGGCCGATGATCCGCAGGGCATCCTGCCGTACGACTACGCCGGCACCATGGGTTATGTGCAGTGGCACGCCGCAGGCAAGCGCTTCTTCAACCGACTCGGCGCCTCGCTGCTTGATCGCACCATCTGCTCCTCGGCCGGCAAGGTCGGCCTCAAGATCAGCCTGGGCGGCTCCTTCGGCATGGATCCGGAGCGCTTCGACGAGGCGAAGCTGATCATCATCTGGGGCTCCAATCCCATCGTCTCCAACCTGCACCTGTGGTCGCGGGTGCAGGAGGCGAAGCGCCGCGGCGCGAAAGTCATCGCCATCGATCCCTGGCGCAGCCAGACCGCGGAGAAGTGCGACGAGCACCTGGCGCTACTCCCCGGCACCGACGGCGCGCTCGCGCTTGCCATGATGAACGTGATTATCGGCGAGGACCTGATCGATCGCGATTACGTCGAGCGCCACACGCTCGGCTACGCGCAGTTGCGGGAGCGGGTGAAGGCGTACCCCCCCGACACCGTGGCGGCGATCTGCGGAGTGCCCGCGGAGCGCATCATCGCCCTCGCGCGCGAGTACGCGGGGACGAAGCCCGCTGCGATCCGGCTCAACTACGGCATGCAGCGCAGCGCCGGCGGCGGCATGGCGACGCGCAACATCGCCTGTCTGCCGGCACTGGTGGGGGCGTGGCGCGATGCGGCGGGCGGCGTGGTGATGACCACCGCCGGATTTTTCGGCATGAACATGCCGGCCATGGAACGCGCCGATCTGCTGGCGAACAAAGAGACGCGCACCATCAACATGTCGGCCATTGGCGATGCGCTGCTGGCGGCGACGCCGCCGCTGCGCGCCCTGTACGTCTACAACTCCAATCCGGTGGCGGTGGCGCCGGACTCGCGCAAGGTGATCGCCGGGTTCTCGCGGCCGGACCTCTTCACGGTGGTGCACGACGTGTTTCTCACCGACACCTGCGACTACGCCGACATCGTGCTGCCGGCGACGACGCAACTGGAACACCACGACCTGCACACGGCCTACGGCCATCTCTACGTGCTGGCGAACAACCCGGCGATCGCGCCGGTCGGCGAAAGCCTGCCGAACAGCGAAGTGTTCCGGCGGCTGGCCGCGCGCATGGGGTTCACCGAGGACTGCTTTCGCGACTCGGACGAGGACATCTGCAGGCAGGCGCTGGTGTCGGACCATCCCCGCATGCAGGGCATCGAGTGGGAGGCGCTGAAGCAACAGGGCTTCCAGCGGCTGAAACTGCCTGAGCGTTTCGCGCCTTTCGCGGAAGGCGGCTTCGCCACGCCCTCGGGGAAATGCGAGTTCTACAGCGAAACGGCGCTCGCGATGGGCCTGGATCCGCTGCCGGCCTTCATCCCGCCGCGCGAATCGCTGCAGTCGGCGCCCGAGCTGGCGAAGCAATATCCGCTTGCCATGATCAGTCCGCCGGCGCGCAACGCGCTCAATTCGAGTTTCGCCAACCTGCCGGCTTTCCTCGAGCAGGAGAAGGAGCCGCGCCTGTACATGCATCGCGCCGACGCGCGCTCGCGTGGCATAGTCGACGGCGACCCGGTGCGCGTGTTCAACGACCGCGGCGACCTGCGCGCGCGCGCGCAGGTGGGCGATCGTGCCCGCGAGGGCGTGGTGGTGCTGCCCTCCCTGTGGTGGAAAAAACTCTCGCCCGACGGCAGCAATGCCAACGACGTCACCTCGCAGGCGCTCACCGACATGGGCCGCGGCGCTACGTTCTACGATTGTCTTGTCGAAGTGCAGGCGGCGTGATGTTCGCGCGTACGCCATTCGGTTTCATGGCGGCAATGTCCGCAGCGTCAGTCGGCTTCGCCCAGGCCCCCCCGCTCAATCCTGATCAGCGCCTGCTGCGCGAAATCTACCAGCAACTGGTGGAAATCAACACCACCGATTCTGCCGGCGACTGCACCGTCGCAGCCAACGCGATGGGCGCGCGTCTCACAGCGGGCGGGATCCCGGCGGCGGATGTGCAGGTCATTGCGCCGCCCGCTGCGCCGAAGAAGGGCAATCTGATTGCGCGGCTGCGCGGCAGCGGCGCGAAAAAGCCGTTGCTGCTGCTCGCCCACATCGACGTGGTCGAGGCAAAGCGCGAGGACTGGACGCGCGATCCGTTCCGCCTGGTCGAGGAGAACGGCTACTTTTACGCGCGCGGCGCCTCCGACAACAAGGCCATGGCGGCGGTGTTTGTCGCCAACCTCATCCGCTACCGCCAGGAAGGCTACCGGCCGGAACGCGACCTGATCGTCGCCCTCACCTGCGACGAGGAAATCATTCCGAGCCGGTTCAACGGGGTCGAGTACCTGCTGCGCTACCACCGGCCGCTGATCGACGCCGACTTCGCCCTGAACGAGGGTGGATCGGGGCTCAGCGACCGCAACGGCAGATACGTGCGACTGAACATACAGCTGGGCGAAAAGGTGTTTCAGACCTACCAGCTGGAAGTCACCCACCGCGGCGGCCACAGCGCCCAGCCGGTGAAGGACAACGCCATCACGCATCTCGCCGAAGGCCTGGCGCGGCTGGGGAGCTTCGACTTTCCGTTCACCTTGTCGGCCACCACGCGCACCTTCTTCGAGCGCATGTCGAAAATCGAAACGGGACAAACGGCAGCGGACATGCAGGCCATACTGCGCACGCCACCCGACCCCGCGGCTCTGGCGCGCCTGTCGGACGTAGCGTTGTACAACGCCACCTTCCGCACCACCTGCGTCGCCACCATGGTGGAAGCCGGCCACGCCACCAACGCGCTGCCGCAGCGCGCCCGCGCCACGGTCAACTGCCGCGTGCTACCGGGCGAACCGGTGGCGAAGGTGCAGGAGACGCTCGCTGCCGTCATGGCCAACGACAAGATCCGGATAACAGCAGTGGGCGAAGCGGTGCTCTCGCCGCCACCGCCGCTTTCGGCCGGGATACTCGGTCCGGTGGAGTCGGTCAGCGCCGCGATGTGGCCGGGCGTGCCGGTGGTGCCGACGATGCTGGTGGCCGCGACCGACGGCCGCTTCCTCAACAATGCCGGGATCTGGACGTATGGCATGAACGGCATGTTCCGCGATGCCGAGGGTTCGGGTGTGCACGGGCTGAACGAGCGCTTCCCGGTGCGCTCGCTGTATGAAGGGCAGGCGTTTCTGTATCGCGTGGTTCGGTTGTATGCCGGCGGGCAATGATCGTTCCGTGCTGGGTGGTATATTAAATCAGATAGCACGATGGCCCGTACAACAGCGCCGTATAGGCTTCCGCTTGCATGAAAGTAGTGAATTGTCGATGAAACTGCGGGTCGCCGCGGCCTGCCGGAACTGAGCGCATGAGCGCCGCCCCGAAACTGTTTCGCGGCTGGGTCGTGGTCGCCGCCACCTTTGTCGCGTTGTTCGTCATCTTCGGCATCGCCTATTCCTTCTCGGCCTTCTTCTTTTCGCTGCAGCAGCAGTTCGGCGCCGCGCGCGGCGATGTGTCGCTGATTTTCTCGCTGTGCGGTTTTCTGTATTTCACTATCGGCGCATTGACCGGCACGCTGGCCGACCGGATCGGGCCGCGCTGGCTGATCGTGGCCGGGTTCATGTTTCTGGCGGCGGGTCTGTTGGGCGCGAGCCGCGCCGCTTCGCTGCCGGAGCTGTATGCCACCTACAGTATCGGCGTCGGCCTGGGCATAGGCTGCGTGTACGTGCCCGCAGTGAGCGCGGTGCAGCCCTGGTTTATCCGCCGGCGCGGACTCGCCTCGGGCCTGGCCTCTTCGGGGATAGGCGTGGGCACTCTGCTGGTGCCGCTCCTCGCGGTGGGCATCATCGAACATTACGGCTGGCGCGGGACGTTCGAATTGTTTGCCTGGCTGGCCATCGTGCTCGGGATCGCGACCGGATTTCTCATCGACAATTCGCCGGCGCGCCACGGGTTGCAGCCCGATGGGGTGAACCGCCGCGCTGAAGTTGCATTGAAGTCCGCGGCCGCGCGGCCAACCGGTGTTGCAATGCGCGCGGCGATGCGCAGCCCTGCTTTCTGGCTGATGTACACCGGCATCGCCGCGTTTTCCACCGGCCTCTTCATTCCGTTCGTGCATCTTGCGCCGTATGCGCGCGACCACGGCATGTCGGAGCAGACCGGGGTGCTGTTGATGGGATTGATCGGCGTCGGTTCGGTGGTAGGTCGCTTCAGTCTTGCCGGGTTCGGCGACCGGTTCGGGCGGCGCGGCCTGCTGGCAGGGGTCTATGCCATGTCCGCGGCGATGTTTGTGCTCTGGGCCGTGTCCGCCAACGCGCCGGCCCTGGCCGTGTTTGCGCTGGTATTCGGTACCTGCTACGGCGTGTTCGTTGCGGTGCTGCCGCCGCTCGCGATGGATTTCTTCGGCGCGCGCAATCTGGCCGGCATCATAGGCGCGCTGTACACCGGCGCCGGCGTCGGCACCCTGATCGGTCCGGCCGTCGCGGGATTTGCTTTTGATCTCGCCGGCAGCTACCTGTTGCCCATCCTCGCCTCGTCGCTGCTGATGCTGCTCGCGCTGGGCTGTGCGCTTGCGCTCAGACGCGAGGCGGATTTTGTGGCGGCAGAATATCGGCAGCCCCCTGCGGTTTTGTCATCCTGAAGCCGCCGCCCAGGCGGTAAAACATGATCTTGGCGATTTCGAGCAGCACGTTGCGCGCGCTTTCCTGCTCGCTCCACCACGGGTCGGCGAACTGCTCGTAGGGCGAGGCGACGACGCGAAAGCGCGCGGCGGGAAAGACATCGCCGAATATCATCTTCACCCGCCGCGTGTGGAAAGCCGAGGTGACGATGAGCAGGCGTTGCGTGGAGTCGTCCAGCATGCGCCGCGCGATCTCCGCTTCATCGAGCGTGCTCATCGCCTCCGCATCGAAAAAGCGCAGCGCCGAATCGGGGACGCCGCGCTTGGCGAGTATCGCGCGGGTAATGTCGATGCCATTGGGCAGGTGCAGGCCTATCCTCTCAAGCAGCAGGTCCTCCTCGCTTTGCCGCTCGACACTGAGCAGTATCCGCGCGGCCATGCGCTCGCGATACAGGTCTCCGGCGTACAGCGGCCGGCTGAAACCGCCGCCCAGCACCACGATCACATCGGCCGGCTGCGGCGCGTCGCCGGCATCCAGCCAATCGCGCACGCTTAAGGCGCCGGCAACCGCCAGCGCGGCGAAAAGCAGCATGAGGGCGCAGGCGCCGAGCAGACAACGTTTCAGGCATTGCATAATGGAGCCCGCGCGAATTCGATGGCCGATTCTAGCGGTTCATGCGGCCTCGCATGACGCGAGAGCAAGCAGGCGGCAAGCAGGAGCAAGACGAAAACATGGCACGGGCAAAGAAACTGGTTTCAGGCGGCGAGGATCAACTGGCGGTGATGGAAGAGGACGGCGTGCGCACCCTGCACATCGGCGGCCACGCCATACAGAGCGCGCTACGGCTCGCCGCCCCCGAATTGCTGGAACTCGAGTACACGCGCGCCATGATGGCGTTTCTGCTGTTCTGCCCGGAGCCGAAGGACGTGCTCATGATCGGGCTGGGCGGCGGGTCCATCGCCCGCTTCGTCCATGCGCGCCTGCCGGAGGCGCGCATGACGGTGGTCGAAATCAGTCCCGGCGTGGTCAAGGTGGCGCGGCACTATTTCGGGTTGCCCGAGGACGACCGGCGTCTGCGGGTGATCGTGGCCGACGGCGCGGCCTGGGTGCAGGCGCACGCCGAAAGTGCCGAAGTGCTGCTGCTGGACGGTTTCGAGGACGGAAAGCAGCCCGCGGCGCTGTGCAATGCCGCCTTCTACGAGAACGCCTGCAAGGCGCTGCGTCCGGGCGGGATCATGGCCGCCAATTTCATGGCGGAAGACCGTCGCCTCGACACCTACATTGCGCACATCGACAAGGTGTTCGATGGCCGCACGCTGCTGTTGTCGGCCGAGGACAACGTGAACGTCATCGTCCTCGCATTCAAGGGCGGCGCGGCACGCATCAGCTGGGAAACGCTGCGCAACCGGGCGCGCGCTCAGCAGCGCGCGCTCGGCCTGCCGACCGCCTACTTTCTTTCCACGCTGCGCGAACAGAACGAGCACAGCGCCAATTACCTGCGCATCGCAGCGCAATCGGAGACGTGATGAAACGACGCGACGCATTGCTTGCACTGGCCGGATCGGCCGCCCTCGCCGCCCTTGCTGGATTGGCCGGTTGCGCCGGATCGATGGGCAAGTCCGGGCCCGCGCGCGAACCGCTCCCGGAGGGGAGCGGCATTCTCTCCTTCATTCCGAACGCGCCCTACGTGCCGACGCGGCCGGAACTGGTGGATGCATTGCTTGCGCTCGCCGGCGTCGGCCCGCGCGACAACGTGTATGACCTGGGTTGCGGCGACGGGCGCATCGTCATTGCGGCGGCGCAACTGCGCGGCGCGCGCGGCGTCGGCGTCGACATCGATTTCGACCTGATCAGCCTGGCGCAGGCGCACGCCAGCGGCGCCGGGGTGGCGGAGCGCGTGCGTTTCGTGTCGGGTGACCTGTTTCAACTCGACCTGCGCGAGGCCACCGTGGTGACGCTGTACCTCTCGGTCGCGCTCAATCAGAAGCTGCTGCCCAAGCTGCTGCAGGAACTCCCGGTGGGGGCGCGCATCGTCGCCAACCGCTTCGGCATGGGCGACGCGTGGGCGCCGGAGAAAACGGTGCAGGTGGGGGACACGCCGCTGTATCTGTGGACCGTGCCCGCGGGACGGAAAGTGCCGGCGCGGCCATGATATTTAGAGGATTTATCAGGATAAATGCCCGGCGCTATACGTGCTGAATACCCGATATACTTTACGAATAACAATATAAAAAGAGATGTCAGACTTGCCTCGCCGCTCTGCTGCGAGTGAATTTCTTGGGCTCGAAAACAGGGTAATAACGTTCATCAATACCCCAATACGCAGTAGGATTACCCTGTTTTCGGGATATACACACCATGCACTCACTGACACCGGAGTACCTCGCCAGGCTTCGCTTTGACACTCAGCAACTGGCGACCATGCGCACGCTGGGCGAGTACCGGGGCAAGCAGCGTCTGTACATGATGCAGTCACCTGAGGTATTGAGCGACTTGCGACAAGTTGCGGTGGTTGAATCCACAGAGTCGTCCAATCGCCTCGAAGGTGTCGTGGTTGCAGCCAGTCGCCTCAAGTCCCTGGTGCTCAAGAACACCGCACCGAAGAACCGCCCGGAACAGGAAGTGGCGGGCTATCGGGACGCACTCGGTCTGATCCACGAAAGCGCGGAGCACATGCCCTTCTCCGAGGGCACCATTCTCCAACTGCACGGTATTCTGTATCGCTATATGGCGCAACCCGGTGGTCACTGGAAGGCCACCAACAACGACATCGTCGAGCGGCATCCGGACGGCAGTTCGCGTATCCGCTTTCGCCCCGTGGCGGCGCACCTTACGCCGATTGCAATGACAGAAATGGTCGAACGCTATCGCACCGCGCTGGATCGGCACATGGCGGACCCGCTGGTGCTGGTGCCGTTGGTCGTTCTGGATTTTCTGTGCATCCACCCCTTTCCGGATGGCAACGGGCGCATGGCGCGGCTGCTTACCCTGCAATTGCTCTACCACTTCGATTACGCAGTGGGCCGCTTCATCAGTCTTGAGCGGATCTTCGAGGAATCGAAGGAGAGTTATTACGAAACGCTTGAAGCCAGCTCGCAGGACTGGCACGCCGCCGCGCACAATATCGCGCCCTGGCTGAATTACTTCTGGGGCGCGTTGCTTCGCGGCTACAAGGAGTTCGAGGTGCGCGTCGGCACCCTCTCGCGCGGGCGCGGCGCCAAGGGCGACCGGGTGCGCGCCGAGATACTGAAGCGCAACTTGCCCTTCTCGATCTCCGAGATCGAGGAAGCCTGCCCCGGCGTTAGCCGCGATATGGTGCGACTGGTGTTGCGGGCGATGAAAACCGAAGGTCTGATCGCGCCGACAGGGAAGGGGCGGGGCGCGAAGTGGGTCGGTCTGGCGAAACAAGCGATATCAAAAGAATAGAAACGGAAAGAATCGAGACAGCAAATGCCTACGTTGAACTGGATCGGCAAGGACGCCGTCGTCAAACACCACAAAGACGTGCCGATTCGCCTGCTGGAGCCGGACCAGAACTGTCTTGCGGATCTGCGGAGAGCGGCAACTTGATCGTGCAGGGCGACAATCTGCACCCGCTCAAGGCCCTGTTGCCACGTTATGCGGGCCAGGTGAAATGCATCTACATCGACCCGCCGTACAACACCGGCAATGAAGGATGGGTCTACAACGACAACGTCAATAGCCCGGAGATTCGCCGCTGGCCGGGTGAAGTGGTCGGCAAGGAAGGAGAAACCTTGGACCGACACCATCGCTGGCTTTCCATGATGTATCCGCGTCTCGTTTTGCCGAAGCGTTTTTTACGCGACGACGGATCCATTTGGATTTCGATGGACGAATCGCAAATTGCTCATCTCCGCTGTTTAATGGACGAAATATTCGGAAGACAGCGATTTATTGCTTGCAATGCTTGGCAAAAGCGCTACTCCCGTGAGAACCGAGGGGCGATCGGCGATGTTCACGAGTATGTCCTGGTCTACGCGATGAATCCGAGTGCTTTCCAGGCGAGCAGAAATCGCGTACCCATAGATGAAAAACAAGCTGCGGTTTACAAGAACCTGAATAACGATCCCAAAGGGCGTTGGCGTGGCATACCAATGACGGCTCAGGGCTATCGGCCCAATCAAATGTATGAAATCGTTACACCTTCCGGGCGAAGGCTTTTTCCGCCTGAAGGTAGGTGTTGGTCAACCATCGAAAGCGAATTTCTAAAGCTCAAAGCCGAAGGGCGGATATATTTTGGCAAGGATGGAGCCGCTCAGCCAAGCACTATTCGATACCTTGCGGAGGTAGATGGTTTTGTACCGTGGACATGGTGGCCACATGAAGAAGTCGGTCATACCGATGAATCTCGAAAGGAAATTCAGGAGATACTCGGGACGCAATCCGCGTTCGACACACCCAAACCCACTCGCCTTATCCAGCGCATTCTGCAAATCGCCACCGATAAGCATTCGCTAGTTCTCGATTCGTTCTGTGGCTCCGGTACCACAGGTCACGCGGTAATCAAGCAAAATGCAAATGACGGCGGCAACCGTCACTTCATCCTCGTAGAGATGGATGAGGGCATCGCGCGTACCGTCACCGCGGAAAGGGTCCGCCGCATCGCGAAGGGATTCACCAATGCCGAGGGTCTAGCCGTCGAAGGATTAGGAGGTAGCTTCCAGTACTGCCGTTTGTCCGCCGAACCTCTATTCACCGCAGAGGGACAGATCCGCCCCGATGTAACGTTCCCTAAACTGGCCGAGTTCGTCTGGTTCTCGGAAACCGGCACCGGCTATTCGGGCCTCGGCGACTCGCCTTTCCTCGGCGCGCACGAAGGCCGCGGCATCTATTTGCTCAATAACGGCATCCTCAAGGATAAGTCCATCGCGGGCGGCAATGTCCTCACTGGTCCTGTATTCGATGTGCTACCAAAATTCAGCGGTCCCAAGGTTATCTATGCCGCTGCCAACCGCATGGGTGCGCGCGCTACTCGTGAAGGTATCACCTTCAAGCAGATACCTTACGCGCTGGAGGTATGACGGTGGCAGGCGACTTGCGCGTCATCATCATCGCCGGGCCCAATGGGTCAGGCAAGACCACCTTCGCCCGCGAGTTTCTGCCCAACGAGGCGGGCTGTCCGGTATTCGTGAATGCCGACCTGATCGCTGCGGGACTGGCGCCCTTCGCGCCGGCAAGCGCCGCCATTCGCGCGGGGCGGCTGATGCTGCAAGAGCTGGATCGATATTTCGACTCGCGAGAGAGCTTCGCCTTTGAAACCACGCTCTCGGGGCGCGGATACTTGCGTTTGATCGAGCAATGGCAGATCGTGGGCTACCGGGTGAAACTGATTTTTCTGCAATTGGCAAGCGCAGAGGAAGCCATCGGTCGGGTGGCAGAGCGCGTCAAGCAGGGTGGCCATTTCATTCCCGAGGATGTGATCCGGCGGCGCTTTGCAGCCGGGCGGAAGAACTTCGATCTTCTGTATTCGCCGTGTGTGGACGCGTGGGCGCTGTATGACAATTCGGGGGAGCAGCCGGTGCTGCTGGACTGGAACGAAAAATCATGAACAAAAAGCCGATTGAACAAGCGCGCGATGCCGATTTGCGGCTGTCGCCGGCCGCGATGGGGCGCGCGGCACTACGCGCGCGCGAACTGGCGCTGCAGACCGGCACAGCCATCGTCATCAGTCGTGACGGGGTTGTCGAATACATCGAAATGCCGGCGGCGCACGCAACTGAGGTGCAGGCGCCAATCCCGCCTTACGGGAACAAACGATGAGCAGCTTTGCCCCGAAAACCTACCAGGCGCAATTGCTCGAAAGTGTCGAGGCGCATTTCCGCGCCTCCCACGAGCTACCCTCTCCCTCGCTTGCCTTCACCGCCACCACCGAGCGGCTTTGGGGGCGCGGCCTCGCCTAAAACCCGCCGTCGGGCTTTCCGCCCGACATGCCGTACTTTTGTTTGCGCGTGCCTACGGGCGGCGGCAAGACCTGGCTGGCGGCGAAAAGTGTGGCGCTCGTCAATACACACCTTCTGCGCTGCGAGTACAGCATCATCCTGTGGCTTGTGCCGTCCAAGCCGATCCGAGAACAGACGCTGCGGGGCTTGCGGGATCGCCAGCATCCCTACCATATGGCGCTGCGCGAAGCTGGCCCGATCACCGTGATGGATCTGGATGAAGCCAAGAGCGTAACCCGCGCCACGCTTGACACATCGACCACGATCATCGTTGCTACGCGCCAGGCCTTTCAGGTGGAGGAAGAAGAATGTCGCAAGGTGTACCAGTCCAGCGGCACACTGATGCACCACTTTGACAACCTTACCGTGGTTCAGCGCAACGAACTGCTGAAAGAGGGCGAGGGCGCGGAGCAGACCACGCCGTATTCGCTGGCCAATGTGCTGCGATTGCGCCGCCCTTTCGTTGTCGTTGACGAGGCGCACAACAGTCGCACAGAACTTGCCTTCGACATGCTGGCGCGCTTTCGCCCTAGTGGCGTGATGGAACTGACTGTGACGCCCGATCTGGAGCGCACGCCATCCAACGTGCTGCACAGCGTATCCGCCGCCGAATTGAAGGCGGAGGAAATGATCAAGCTGCCGGTGACGCCTTGCCCACGCAAGAAGAGATGAGTGCGCTGGGTTCCGGGCTCAAAGTCTCGGAGGGTGGCGAAATCGATGTTGACGATGCCAGCGGCAAGGTCGTTTCACGCTTTCTGCCCGATCTACAACGCGATTTGGGCCTCGTGTACCAACCTGAGAACTGGGATGAGGTGCGCATCGCCACCTGGCTCTGCCGCAATTTGCCGGAGCCATCACTCACGCATGCCAGCAAGCAATCCTTTGTCGCTGCATGGTTGACTGAATTACTGCGCAGAGAGGGGTTCCCGCTGGCTCGTGTCAATCTGCAGAAATTCCTGATACGCAACCGGCTCGAAGCGCGTATTCGTGATTTGCGCAAGCAGGCTGTAGGCAAGGCCTTTCAGCAGGTGCTTTTCGGCGATGATGCGGCATCCCGCGTAGTGGTGAGCGATATCTACGTTTTCGAATTTCACAGCCAAGCCTATGCGCCCAGCCGCGACTACGACGGCCGGATCGGCTCCTTCGAATTCCGGAAGCACTACTATGGGCGCATGGGCGATTTCGACAGCAAGGAGGAATTCGAATGCGCTTGCTGGCTGGATATTCAGGCTCAGCAGGGCCGCATCAAGTTCTGGGTTCGAAACCTGGTGCGGCGTGAAGGAAGCTCCTATTTTCTCCAGAAGGCGCACGGCCGCTTTTATCCGGATTTTCTGTGCCAACTACCCGGAGCCGGACCTGAGACTGGACCCGTCCTCGCTGTCGAATACAAGGGTGCCGACCGCTGGTCATCGGCAGAGGATGACCGATTGATCGGCGGCTTGTGGGCCGAGCTATCGGACGGACGCTGTCGCTTCGTAATGGTGAAGGACAAGGGCTGGCATGGGATAGAGGCTCACTTGCAATGACCCATGAATGCGCCCACTTGCTGCTTCGCACACCTATTTGGCGCAGTAATCTAAAAGATTTATGTGACGAAAGCCAATAAGATCGTGCCTCTCCGGCAATATACGTTGCAATAAATAATATAGCTGGAGTTGCGCGATTCCTTCGCTCCCGCACGTAGAGGGAGGAAAGTCAATTCCGGAATTCCGAACGACCGTCGCCGTTGGCTACACCGTCGGCACGATCTTGCCGATGTGCTGCGACGATTCCATCAGGGCGTGCGCCTTTGCCGCCTCGGAGAGCGGGAGGGTCTTGTACACGACAGGCCTGATTTTGCCCGCTTCCATCAGCGGCCAGATTCTCTCGCGCAGCTTGCGCGCCACCGCGCCCTCGAACTCGACCGGGCGCGGACGCAGGGTTGAGCCGGTGATGGTCAGCCGGCGCCTCAGGATGGCGCCGCTGTATCTCTGGACGGTGCCGGCGGACCGGAAACCCGGGGAACGGCGCTGAAATCTCCTGGATTGATCCAGTCAACTCAAGTGAAGAGACGATTTCTGCAAGGTGGTCGATCTTCGATCACGCCGTGTCTGCTGCGGCCAGCTTCGGCGGTGCAGCGGCATCGTTCAGGGAACGTTGTTTCACGCCGCTCAGATCCGGCAGCACCATGTGGATCAATTCGCTCCGGCTGCCGGCCGTGATTGTCGCAATGTCCTCTTCTTCCAGGTACAGGGTCGAGTACGGGATGAACCCTCCCTCGACCGTGTCGCCCTCGCCGCTCACGACGAAATAGATGCTGCGCGCTTCCAGGCGCATCGTCGCACCGGGCTCGACACGCACGTAGCCGAAGCGGGCGTTCCGTTCGGGGAAGTTACCGAACCGCTTGTACGAGACTCCGGGTTCGCGCCCGGACGCGCTCCATGCCAACTCCGCCGGATAAAAAAATTCCGGTTTGGGATAGCGGAGTTCGGGATACAGCAGGCGGCGCTTGCGCCAGTTTTCCCACGCGGCTTCGTACCCATCCTGGTTCTGCTTCTTCCCCTCCGGACTCGTCCGCGTGTAGATGCCGTTGTGGAATGTGCCGGTTTTTTTCAGTTGAGCGGTGCTGGCCTGGTACTCACCCTGCGACATGTATCCGTTTCCGCTGGGGCCGCCGAACTGGAACACCAGGTTCGATCCGCCTGCATCCGTATTCTCCGACGTGGGTCCGTAGTAGTTGCCCTCGGGGATGTACACCGCCGTGCCCGTGTGCAGAACCCCGTCGCGCTCGTAGTCCTGCTCTCCCTGGAGTCGCCACTTGAACTGTTCGAAATTATGCCGGTGGCGCGGCGTCGCGTAATCGGGAAACGTTTGCGTCATCATGAATGAAAAATTTCCCGGTGTCCCGGGCGTACCCTCGACCAGACAGCGATAGGCAAGCCGTCCCTCGCGGGAGTGCGAGACTTCCTTGAGCGGCACGTCCTCGAATTGCACAAGCTTCATGGCTTCCTGCCTCCTTGTCGGCGTGGGTCAAGGAACCGGCGCGTTGGCGGCGCGTCGTCGCAATTTCCGCATACGAATCCAAGAATAGTCGATTTTAAAGCGGAATACATCGCGCCGCCTGCAGCCTGATCCGGTTCGCGCTACTGGGGCTTTACATTGATGAGCTTCAGTATCCTCCCCCATCGGGCCTTCTCCGTCCGGATGAACGCGGCCGTCGCTTCGGGTGTTTGCGCGCTGCGCGTGGTGGCGCCCAGGGCGTGCAGGCGCCTGACCGTCTCCGGATCCTTCAGGAACACGTCCACGGAGCGGTTCAGCGATTGCACAATCTCACCGGAAAGGCCGGCGGGGCCGAGCAAAGTGAACCACCCGTCCAGAGCTATCTCGGGGTACGTTTCCTCGACGGCGGGGACGTTCGGCAGCGTCGGAAAACGCCGGGCAGATACGATGGCGATCATTCTCATCCGGCCATCCCTCACGAACGGCTCGACGTTCGTCACGCCGTTCATCGTCATGCTGGTGCGGCCCGCCGCGGTGTCCTGCATCGCCGTGCCGGTGTCCTTGTAGCGGGCCAGGAGAATTTCGACGCCTGCGATCTTGTTGAAAACCTCCCCGACCATGGGCGGAAGATTTCCCGCCGTTGCGTTCGACAGGCCGCCCGGGTTTGCCTTGGCGAGGGCAATCAGCTCGGACAGCGTGCTGGCGGCGACGTCCCGATGAACGGCAAGGACGAGAGGCGCGCTCTCTATCACGGTCGCGATCGGCGTGAAATCGCGCTCAGTATCGTAAGGCAGGGTCTTGAACAGGTGGGGATTCCCGGCCTGGATGACGCTGCCCGCCAGGAACAGTGTGTAGCCATTGGGCTTTGCATTGGCGACCAGCTGGGCCGCGATGAGTCCGGCGCCGCCGGCACGGTTATCGATGAGGAATCGCTTGTTGTACGACCGGTCCAGGTGATTCGCCATCATCCGCCCGATGATGTCGGGGAGGGCGCCCGGACTGTTGGGGATGACTATGGTGACCGGGCTCTCCGGCCACGCTTGCGCTTGAACGGCGCTCCAAAAACACAGCAGGACCGGGATCAGCGTTCGGGCGAATGCGCTTCGCATGGTGCGGTTCCTTGCAACGCGAGATATCTCGATGATTTATCGGAAAAGAGCCGGGCCGGATGGACGGCTCCTGTCTGGCAACATTCGTTTCAATTAATTATATAAATGGAAGCTCATGAAAACCTCTCTCGCACGCGCAGAGAGATGAAGACTCAATCCCCATGACCGTTCCTGTTCTCTACACCGTCAGCACGATCTTGCCGATGTGCTGCGACGATTCCATCAAGGCGTGCGCCTTCGCCGCCTCGGCGAGCGGGAAGGTTTTGTAGATCACCGGTTTTATTTTCCCTGACTCGATCAGCGGCCAGATTCTCTCACGCAGGTTGCGCGCCACCGCGCCCTTGAATTCGATCGGGCGCGGACGCAGGGTGGAGCCGGTGATGGTCAGTCTGCGCCGCAGGATGGCGCCCAGGCCGATGGTCGCCTGCTGCCCGCCGAGCAGCGATACGAGGGCGATGCGGCCGTCGTCGGCGATGCAATCGATTTCGCGCGCCAGGTAGTCGCCGCCCACGATGTCGACGATGACGTCGACGCCGCGCCCGCCGGTGGCTTCCTTTACCACCGCGACGAAATCCTCGGTGCGGTAGTTGATGCCGCGCGCCGCGCCGAAGCGCACGCAGGCGGCGCGCTTGTCGTCGCTGCCTGCGGTCGCATACACGGTGCAGCCGATCGCCTTGGCCATCTGGATCGCAGCGACACCGATGCCGGAGGTTCCGCCCTGCACCAGCACGCTCTCCCCGGGTTGCAGTCCGGCGCGGTCGAACAGGTTGACCCAGACGGTGAAGAAGGTCTCGGGAAGCGACCCGGCTTCCGTGGGCGTCAAGCCCTTGGGGATGGGCAGCGCCTGCGGCGCCGGGACGATGCAGTACTCGGCATAGCCGCCGCCCGCGACCAGGGCGCACACGGCATCGCCTGTCCTCCAGTTGGTGACGCCGTCACCGATCGCAACGATGGTGCCGGCTACCTCCAGCCCGGGAATGTCGGACGCACCCGGCGGCGGCGGATAATTGCCCTTGCGCTGCGACACATCAGGGCGATTGACGCCTGCGGCGGCAACTTTAACCAGCAGTTCGCCGGCCTGCGGTTGCGGCGTCGGGCGCGTGCCTTCGACCAGCACTTCCGGTTCGCCGAAGCGGGTGATTTCAACGGCACGCATGGTGGCGGGTAAATTCATTTGGGTCTCGCTTGCAGGTGTGGAGGAATATTGCGAAAGGATGACCAGTGTACCGGGTAGTGAATCCTTGGCGTGCGCCATGCGCGCGATTCGCGCCGCTTCGCGTGCCCGGCGCACTCCGTTAAACTGTTGTTCGTCCGGCCGATGCGGCACAACCGGGACATGTCGTGGCTGGGAATATGGGAGTACATGAGATGCAGGCAGGCAGCGCGCCGGTTTCCGGGGCAGCGAACAGCAGGTACGCGGATTTCGTGCACACCGGGCCGGGTACCCTGGCCGGCAGGTATCTGCGCACGTTCTGGCAACCGGTGTTTGTGGCTGACCATTTGCCGCGCGGACGCGCGCGCGCCATCACCATCATGGGGGAGGAATTCACGCTGTTTCGCGGCGAGAGCGGCAGGGCGCAGTTGCTTGCGCCCAGATGTCCGCACCGCAGCACGCTGCTGTCGGTGGGCTGGGTGGAGGGCGACACGCTGCGCTGCTTCTACCATGGCTGGCGATTCGACAGCGCCGGGCAATGCGTGGAGCAGCCTGCCGAGAGCGGCGAACTCGCGCACGAAGTGCGTGTGCGCAGCTATCCGACACGGGAATACCTGGGGCTGGTGTTTGCCTTTCTCGGCGAAGGCGCGCCGCCGGCGTTTCCTTATCTCGCGGTATTCGATGGCATTGGCGATGGCATTAGCGATGGCGTGGTGGTGGCAGGGCGTGTCGACCGGGGATGCAACTATTTCAGCCAGCTCGAGAACAGCGTCGACGAGGTTCACTTCAATTTCGTGCACCGCACCTCGGGGTTCAGCGACGCGGGATTGAACGACAGGCTGCCCGTCGTCTCCGGCGAGGAAACGGAATACGGTATTGCGCGACGTGGCCAGCGCGGCGACCTGGTGCGCCTGTCGCACATCCTGATGCCCAACGTGATGTACAGCCTGGTGTACGACCATGCGAGCGGGTGGAGCGAGCACCTCGCGTGGCGCGTGCCGCTGGACGACCTGCGCCATGTCAGTTTCATGACAGACCTGGTGCACCTCGAAGGCGAGGCCAGGGACAAATTTTTCATCGCCCGTGCCGAGGCCGAAGCAAAGCTCAAGGCACTGCCCTCCGTTGAAGAGGTGGTGGCCGCCATCATGCGCGGGGACCTGCGCATCAGCGACGTCCTGGACCGCCCCGATCTGCTCAATGTGCAGGACATGGTCGCGCTCATGGGACAGGGCGCGATCCCCGAGCGTGAATCCAATCACCTCGGCCGATCCGATCAGCAGGTGGTGCTGCTGCGGCGCATTTACACGCGCGAACTGCGGGCGTTCGCCGCGGGGCGGCCGCTGAAATCCTGGCTATGGCCGGCGGGATTGATGGTCACCAGCGGTGTGGCGTGATGAATGTTTATTGACACGGGGTACCGTTGAGGCTGAGCGTGTCGTCCTTCGACAGGCTCAGCACGAACGGGGAACGGGTCCTTCGACAGGCTTAGGACGAACGTAAGTGGTTTGTCACCTAGTTCAGGTGGTCCCTGAACGTTCTCAGCCACTGTGCCAGCGCGGCGATGCCGCTGTCGAGGTCGTACTCCGGGACGAATCCCAGTTCTTGCCTGGCGAGCGTGGTGTCCATGATGTCGCGCTGGCGAAAGGTCTGTGCAGCCGCGTCGTGGTGCTTGCCCGGTTCGAAGGCGAGTTCCGGCAGGTGCCTGCGTATCGCGCGCGCCATGTCTTCGTCGCTGCAGGGCGCGCCGGCCCCGATGTTGTAGGCGCGGCTGGCCGGGTTCTCGCAGAAACAGGCAAGCTGGATGGCGCGCGCGGCATCGCTCGCATGGATCGGATCGTCGACGGGTGAGCGCGTGAGGTAGGGGCGGCACGGCCGGCCCAGGATGCCCTGCTTGAGCGCCTCTCCCATGCCGATGGCCACACCGGGCCCGTACACGGAAGCGAGCCTCAGGGCCACGAAACGGGTGCCTGAATGCTGCGCGTGCAGGTCGCCCATCCACTCGCCCAGCAGCTTCACCGAACGATAAAGAAACGCCGGGTGTATCGGCACCGTATCGTTTTCGCGGATCAGTCCCCGTGGCGTGCGCAGCCGGCCGTAGACCGCGCCCGAGCTGGCGAAGACGACGCGCTTCATGCGCAGTTCGCTGGCCGCCTCCAGGATGTTGCGCATCGCCTGGACGCAGAAGTTCAGGATGTCCGCGTCCCGTCCCTGGCCGGGATAGGCGAGATGGACGATGTGGGTTATCGCTTCTCTCCGGCAGATGTCGCTGAACGCCAGCGGATCCGTCGCGTCGAAGTACCTGGTGGGGGTGCTAATGGCGAGCAGCGAGAGATTGTGCGAGCGCGGCAGGACATCCGCCGGAACGACGCGATATCCGAGGGATTCCAGATGCATCACCGTGTGGGAACCGATGAAACCGTTGGCCCCCGTGACAAGGACAGCCAGATCCGGCGGCGCCGCAGCATCGCTGCTCATCGAATGTCGCTGCTCATCGAGCGTTGCAATGCAAGTGTTCGTTGCAATGCAAGTGTTCGTTGCAACGCAAGTGTTCGTTGCAACGCAAGTGTTCGTTGCAACGCAAGTGTTCGTTGCAACGCAAGTGTTCGTTGCAATGCAAGTGTTCGTTGCAATGCAAGCGTTCGTTGCAACGCAATCGT
>SHXF01000032.1 GCA_009693435.1 Betaproteobacteria bacterium
TGAAGGTAGAAAAAGCAGAGAAATCGTCAAATAAACGGTCGGTAGCGAGTAATTTCATGCCTATCGCATATTTCATTCCGCAGTGGAGTGAATCACCTCTGTGCTCAAATGCCAACTGCTAAAATTGAAAAAATCACAGCCTCTCAGTCTGCAAGCGCAGCACTTCTTCGCTCCGGACGCGCTCTGTGATGTCGAGATTGGTTCCGCTCATGCGCAGCGCCCGTCTGGTGACGGGATCGCGTTCGGTGACCCGGCCGAGCGACAGCACCCATTTCCATGCGCCATTCGAGTCGCGTATGCGATGTTCGATGGCATATTCGCTGGTGATGCCCTTGATGGTGTCGGTTTGCGCCCGCGTCACGGCATCCAGTTCGTCTTTGTGCATCAAGGACGCGAGCTGTCTGAACGTGGTGTAGGTGGGCGCCGGAGGCTCACCCAGCAGCCTCGACCAGCCGTCGCTCAGAAAAATGGTGCCTGCGGAAATATCCGATTCCCAGAGGGAAACGTGTGAAGATTCCAGTGCGCGCTCCAGGCGCTCGTTGGCCAGGCGAAGTTCCAGCTCCGCAGGCAGAACCCTGCCCCGATCCGTCCCCGTGCCTCGATAGCCTGCGAATCTCCCGAGTTCGTCGTGTTCCGGCACGCCGCTGACGGAAAGCCAGTGCTTTTCGCCGGAGGGGCCAAGGCGCGATATGCGAAAGTCATGGAAGGGTTCGTGCCGCATCAGTTTCGCACGGTGCGCTTGCCAGTCCTGCTCGGACAGATCGGAGGAGAGCGCGTCCCAGAGAGTCTTGCCCAGAAGATCACCGGGCACAAAGCTCAAGTGCCCGGACCTCGGCGTGGACACGTGCGTAAATCGGAATTGTTCGTCCTGTCCCCAGTCCCAGTCCGTCAAGAGTTCGTTCAGGCGGCGGTTGCGCGATTCGCTTTCGGCAAGTCGGGTCTCGGCCCGGCCTCGCTCTTCGGATTCCAGCCACAGCCGGCCTATGCTGGCCAGGGAAACGGCAAACAAACGGTTCTCGGCGCTCCAGCTGCGTTCGCGACCCAGATGCGCGAGGCAAAGCACCCCCGCAAGCTTGCCTTGCGTATGGATCGGCACGTACAGTGTTGCGGCTGCCCGACGTTCCTGCGGAACGCGTTCCGTAACCGCCTTGATTCGTGGATCGGCCGCGCAATTGTCCGCGACGATGAGTTGTTCGCTGTCCAGCGCGGCGAGATAGTCGGGGAAATCGGTCCGATCGATTCGCTCTGCGCTGCTGTGGCGCCCCGTGGATCGCTCGAACAAATCGATGCACAGCAATGCGTCACCTGCCGCGGCCATGCGCCATATACTCGCGCGCTCGACGTCAATTTCCAGCGCCGCCGCCTCGGTAAGCATGCGGTATGCCGCCTGGGTGGCATCCCCGGGGATTGTCGTGGCCCCGATCAGTTGGGTCAGCGTAACCTGCTGCGAAGACAGGCGGGCCTGTTCCTCCAGCAGACTGCCTGTAGCCAGCTTCAGCGCGGTCAAATCTTCCACCACGCCCACCAACCCGGCCGGTGTTCCATCCTCCAGGGAAAACTTGCTGGTCGAATATCTGACAAAGCGCCGGGCCCCGCCGGGGTAGTTGATCCAGAATTCCTGGGTGCGTTGTTTGTCGTCTCCCAGTGCCGCCATGATGTCCGCCTGCATGGCCCGTCTGCGCTTTTCCGAAAGTATCGGCAGGCTCAGGCAGGACTTGCCGATGATGGCGCCGCCTGATATGCCGAATGCGCGCTCGGCGGCCGCGTTGCAGGCGGTGATTGTTCCTGCCCGATCGGTGGCAAACACCACCAGCGGCAAGGCATCGTATAGCGCCAGCAGTTCCGCGCTGCGCGAAGAGACGCGCCGCGCCAGGTCTGCATTCAGAAGGCGTATCTCGCGATCATGTTCATCGACGCGCGCGCCCACCGTATTCAAGGCCGTGCCCAACAGCTGCAGATCGGCAGGACCCGTCTCGGCGAAGCGTGCGGTGAACTCGCCTCTGGCAAAGGACTGCGCCGTTTGCAGCAGTCGCGAGAAGGGCAGTGAAATCCATCTGGATGCGACTCCCGCCAGGAGAAAAGACAGAGCCACCAGAAAGCCCGCGAGGTAGTAAAACTTGTCCTGTGAATCGTGCAGCCAGCCGGCGAAATCGGCGCGCGGGGCGTAGGCAATCATCCAGATGGCGCGCCCATCTCCAGGGAACAGCGGCGCGTAGTGCGCATACCACTGCTCACCGCGAAACCCGATCTCGATTTGTCTGCCCGTTGTCTGAGCCTGCCCGCGCACTGCGTTCCAGATATGGGGGATCACGGTCCCGGCATGGGAGGATTCAACCGGCTCCAGCTGCGGCTCGTGCCCATCGGCCCTGGTCTGGCCGGAGTGCAGTCCGGCCACGGCTATCGATTGCCCTGCTGCCGATACTATGGCCATGCCGCCGCGGGTGGTCATCCTCGCAGTGGCCAGATCCTTGCTGAGGGCAGCGAGACGCAACTCGAATGCGATGACGTAGCGCCGGCCATCGCGCGATTGCGCCCGGGTCGATACGGCAATTCCCGGCTGTCCGGAGCCCAGGAACGGATAAGGCTGGCTCCAGTACCGCCCGCCCTCCGCGCCCAGCGACATGGCGCCCTTGAACCAGTCGTGCTCGCGCGCATCGAATTCCGCAGCGTGTGTATTGCTCGAAATAACCCTGCCGTCGAGGGCGAGGCTCTGCAGGGTCGCCCGGCGCGTGGGGCTGGCGGGGTCGGTGATACGGAGCGAAAACCCCTGGTTTCCGTCCCCTTCGCCTGCCTCCCGCCGAATCACCACTTCCCGGCCGGTGTCGAGGCCGATGTGTATCGAATCCACAAGCGGGTTGGCGCCGAGTTGCGCGATGGCGCGCTTGGCCAGCAGCGCCAGTTCAGCCTGCGCGAGCGCGCCTCGCAGTTCGGTTTGAATCCAGGTGCGCTCCGCCGCCAGGCTTTGCTCCGCGCGCGTGAATGGATCGCTGATCCTCGTGCGCATTGCCTTCACCGATTCGGACAACATGCCGCTGGCATTGTGGTCGATGCCGGGAATGATCAGGAAATGCCAGATCGAGACAGCCGTGATTGCCAGGGTCAGGAAGGCGAGGGAACTCGCGCACAACAGCAGTGCGTCGCGAATATTCAACTTCCGCATGGCAGGGGATCGCGTATCGGCAGGGGCCATTTGTTTCGGAACGTGGAATGATTCGTGTTCATTGCCATGGGCGACGATATGCCATCGTCAAAGGCGGAATTGACCCGGCCGGAAGCAGCCTAGGCTTCCTCTCCAGCTTCGTGCAACAGCGCAACCTGCGCAATTTCGCCTTCTTCACTCAGGGACTGGATCAGTTCCCGTGCGAGGCTGGACGCGTTGTCCTTCGCGGCTTGCTCTATCTGGAAGCAGAGCGCCGCCAGGCGTTGCGCGCCGAGATTGCCGGAGGCGCCCTTGAGCGAGTGGGCGGCGATGGCCAGTTCAGCCATGTTTGCGGCTTCCGCGTGCATGCGCAGCAGGCCGACGCGCTCGACTATCACCGCGTCGAATTTACCGACCAGGCGCCGCAGCACCGCGCCTCGGCCGGCGTCAATGCTGCGCAGATCGTTGATCTGGTTGGCGTCCAGTATGGGATCGATACTCATGGTTCCAGACCTTTCAGCAATTACGATGCCGCAAACAATGCGCGCGCGATTCTCACGGCGGCGGCATTCTGCTTCATGCCCGGTATCATATCGTCAAAGCAGGCACCGGTTTGCGTGGGTCGCATCGTGCTATCGCCACTGCCGAGCGAACCATTTTTCAGGATCCGGAAATCTGCGTGGCGCAATGGCCACTCCATCGCCGCCTGTCCGCCGTGTTTGTCCATGCCATGTATACTTGTTCGATGTCGTCGGGCCCTTGTCTGGATCGTGGCAGCCGCAGTGCCATGAACCCAATGCCGCGCTAAATCAGGGCGCATGGATTCGACGGGAGATTGATGGCGAAACCGGACCGATGACTTCGATTCACATGCAATCCGACCAAACAACAACCCACCCTGACAAAACGCCGGCTTCCGATGCGCTCTATTTCGACACGCCCAATTTATTCTCGCAGATCCTCGAAGCGCGCCTCTCGCGCAGGCGGATTCTCCAGGGCGGTCTGGGCGCCGCGCTGACCGCAATGCTGCCCGCCTGCCAGACCCTGGGCGGTGCGCCGGTGCGTATCGGCTTCACGCCGATTTCACCCTCTGCCGAGGACAGCGTGCGCGTGCCCGAAGGTTACGAAGCGCAGGTGCTGTATCGCTGGGGCGATCCGGTCGGATCGGCCGCGGGCATGCCCGCTTTCAAACCGGATGCGAGCAACACCGCCGCCGAGCAGGCGCTGCAGGCCGGCATGCATCACGACGGCATGAAGTTCTATTCGCTGGACCGCGGCGGCGCCGCGCGCGGCCTGCTGGTGATGAACCACGAATACCAGGACGATGCGCTGCTGCATCCCGACGGCACCCGCACCTGGAGCGCCGAAAAAACTGCGAAGGCGCAGAACGCGGTGGGCGTGTCGGTCATCGAAGTGGCGCTGACGCTGTCGGGCTCGCGATCGGGCTGGGAAGTGATCCGGCCGTCGAGTTTCGCGCGGCGCATCACCGCGCAGACGCCGTGCCGCGTTGCCGGACCGGCCGCGGGGCACGAATCGATGAAGACGGCGCAGGATCCCTCCGGTACCCGGGTGCTCGGTAACTACGCCAATTGCGGCATGGGCTGGACGCCCTGGGGCACCTATCTCGCCTGCGAAGAAAACTTTCAGGTCAATTTCCACGGCGCCGGCACGAAGTCGCCCGAACACCGGCGCTACGGCATCACCGGCAATCGCACATCCGGCGCGTGGCACGCCCACGATGAACGCTTCGATGCGATACGCCATCCGAACGAGCCGAATCGTTTTGGCTGGGTGGTCGAAATCGATCCCTTCGACCCGCGGGCGATGCCGGTCAAGCGCACAGCCATGGGCCGTCTAAATCATGAAAGCGCCGCGCCGTCGATGGATCCGGATGGGCGCCTGGCGTTCTACATGGGCGATGACGCGCCGTTCGAATACATCTACAAATTCGTCACGGCGCGCGCCTACGATGCGGCAAATCCGGCGGCAAACCGCGACCTGCTCGACGCGGGCACCCTGTACGCGGCGCGTTTCGCCGCCGACGGGTCGGGCGAATGGCTGGCGCTGGAATACGGCCGCAACGGACTCACGCCCGACAAGGGATTCCGCAGCCAGGCGGACGTGGTGGTGAAAGCGCGCCAGGCGGCCGATGTGCTGGGCGCAACCCGCATGGACCGTCCGGAGTGGTGCGCGGTGCACCCGCTGACGCGCGAGGTGTATTGCACGCTCACCAACAACAGCGCGCGCGGCGCGCCGGGACGGCCCGGCGTGGACGCCGCCAATCCGCGCGCCAACAACATCTTCGGCCAGATCATCCGCTGGCGCGAGCGGGGCGGTGTCACCGCGACGCGCTTCGACTGGGATTTATTTGCGCTAGGCGGTTCCCCGACGAACCCCAACCCGGAGCGACGCGGCCGCTTCAAAGGCGATGCTTTCGGCTCGCCCGATGGACTCTACTTCGATGCGCGCGGCGTGCTGTGGGTGCAGACCGATGTGTCGCCCTCGGCGCTTAATCGCGGCGAGTACCAGCCGCTCGGCAACAACCAGGTGCTGGCCGCGGACCCGGCGACCGGCGAGTTCAAGCGCTTCCTGAACGGGCCGCCCGGGTGCGAGATCACCGGGCTCACCATGGCGCCGGACAGCCGCACCATTTTCGTCAACATCCAGCACCCCGGGGAAATCGGCGGCAACGATCCCGACAACCCGCGCAAGAATTCCAACTGGCCGGATTTCTCGCCGGTCGGCCGGCCGCGATCGGCCACCGTGGTGGTGCGACGCACGGACGGTGGCATCATCGGCGCCTGAAGAATCTCCTGAATTTATTCGGCAAGATGCCGTGTATACGGATAAGAGCAGACAATAGCGTAACAAAAAACGTATAAATTGGCAGGGGATTCACCGCGCCGCGGCCGGGTCCGGCGAGACTGCTCGTGCATCTCCCCGCAACGGGCGTTTGGCTCCTACTTTCCCGTTGGGACGACGGCGCTAGCCGTAATAAGCGCACCCCGGGTACACCGATCCTTCAAACAGGCGTCGCGCGGTCCGATAGAAGGAACCATGCAGCGCGCGCCACGCAGCGTTTTCAAGCGCGACCTCGGTGCCCACGGCAAGCACGCCGGAGGGCATGGCGATGCGCATCGGGTCTGCGCTGTCCGGCCTCGTCCGTCGTTCGACGACCGTCCCTTTGATCCGCGCGGCGACTGCCGAGCACAATGACGCGGTCAGCGGGAGCGCCCGATGCGGCTGGCCGTTCGAAATCATGCGCAAGGTCAGATCCGCCTCGGATGCACTGATCGCCCTGCCGGAAAGCGTCACGGCATCCTGCGCCGGGGAAACGAACCCGATGAACGGAACCAGGGTTTTTGCCCGCGCGGCATCGAGGTTCGGCGTGATGCCCATGCGCACCGAGGCGTGCTCGCGTATCGCCGCGAGCTTGCGCATCAGTTGCGTATCGGCCTCGAGCTCGTCCGGCATTTCGGTCCCGCGCAGGCCGAGCGCCGCCGCGTCCGCGAACACGCAGGCATTGGCCGCATCCACCATGGAGACTTCGATTCGCCCCAGGCCCGCTACTTCCAGTGTGTCGATCACATTGCCCGTGGGCAACAGCCGCCCGGACGAGGCGCCGCCGGGATCCAGGAATTCGAGGCGCACCGGCGCGCCGGAACCTGCCACGCCGGGGATCTCGAGCGTGCCGTCGACCCGTGCGCGGCCGTCGCGAACCTCGAATGTCGACCGGATCACCTTGCGGGTGTTGGTGTTATGGATGCGCACTGTGGCCTGTCCGTCGGGAAATTCAAGGAGGCCTTCGTCGACGGCAAAGGGCCCGATCGCCGAGGACATATTGCCGCAATTGCCGCTGAAATCGACTCGTGCCTCGTGCACCACCACTTGCGCAAAGGTGTAGTCGACATCGGCGTCCGGGCGCGTCGCCGGCCCGACTATGCATACCTTCGACAGCGACGAGACGCCGCCGCCCATGCCATCGAGCTGCCTGCCGTTGGGGTCGGGACTGCCGATCACCGCAAGGAACAGCGCGGGCCAATCGGCGCGGTCGCGGGGCAGGTCCCGCAGGTGAAATACGAGCGCCTTGCTGGTGCCGCCGCGCATGAAGACCGCGGGGAATTTCGTCTTCGTCATGATCCTGTCCTCGAACCCGGCGCTCGTGATTTGTCGCGATTTTCAAACGGGTGGTTGGCAGGCCGCCCGCTTTTCACTCGGCCTTGATGTTGAGATCGGCGATCAGTCTGCTCCATGTCGCCGTCTCCGCCTTGATGAGTTTATCGAACTCCTCCACCGAGCCACCCTTGGGCGTGAAGCCGCCAACCGCCAGCCGCTGACGCGTTTCATCATCTTTGAGCGCCTCGTTGAAGGCGTGATTGAGGGCGTTGATGGTCGCCCTGGGCGTGCCGGTGGGGGCCAGTATTCCCCACCAGGCGCCGATATCCAGGCCGGAGATTGTGATTCCCTTTTCCGTGAATGTCGGAACGTCGGGCAGCACCGACACCCGCTGCAGCCCGGTTGCGGCCAGCGCGCGCAATTTACCGGAATCGATAAACGGCTTGGTCGAACTGGATCCCAGAAAAACGATGTCCAGGTGTCCGGCGACCACGTCGGTCAGAGCCTGCCCGATGCCCTTGTAGGCAATGTGCGTCAGCTCGGTATGGGTCTCGCGCTTGAACAGTTCCGCCACGAGATAGGGCTGGGAACCTGCTCCGGAAGAGCCGAAATTCAGTTTCTTCGGATTCTTCTTCGCATGGGCGATGAATTCCTCCAGGGTCTTCACCGGGATCGCGGGATTGATCACCATCACCAGCGGCAGCGTGGCGAGCAGTATCACCGGATCGAAATCGCGGGCCGTGTCGAATTTCGCGTTGGAATAAAGCGTGCCGTTGGTGGAGAGCCAGATTCCGCCGAGCAGGAGCGTGAGTCCGTCGGGCTTCGCGCCGGCGACATAAGCAGTACCGAGATTGCCGCTGAAGCCGACCCGGTTCTCGACGATGCCCTTTTCGCCCAGCACTTTCAGCGCGGCGGGCAACACGATGCGGGGCAGCGCATCCGTGCCGGCGCCGGGGGGAAAGGGAACGACGACGCGTATGGTCCGCTCGGATGTCCCTTGCGCCGACGCAGTCGGTGCCGCAATGAGACAGGCAACCGCAATCAACGCGGTAGATTTCGTCAATCGAAGCATGTATGCCTACTCCTGTAATTGGTTTGTCTCGCGCTGTTCGTGCCAGTGAGCCGCATTCGGGTGAAGGCGGCCATGCCGATCACGCGAGTACCCGTGCACTCCATCCGGCGAGCAGGTCAACGACCTTGTCGACTATCTCCGGCTTGCCCATCGGATAGTGTCCCGAGCCGTGCAGGTCATGGCGCGCGCCGCGCGCGCCGATCGCCGCTTCATAGGCCGCTGCATCGCTCGGGAAAATGATTTCGTCCTGGACGAAATTCACGCTCAGAACCGGAACCGATGTCTGCGCAATGCAGGCCGGCCCGTCGGCCCGGGTGTGGTCCAGGCTCCAGGTGCTGAGCCATGAGCGCAGCGTGGTAAGCCGGGCGGAGCCGTTCGGAGAATAATTGTCCGCGGCTGGTTGTGTGCCCAAGGTCGTCGCTGCGGCGCGGCCGGTGGGTTCGAGGCTGAGGTCGAGGTAACGCGGATCGGCGAGGGTCCGATGCACGATGAAGGGCTGGTCGACCAGCGGCCGGTCCGGTCCCATCGCGGCAAACTGGGCGAGGCGACCGATGCACCAGCGCGTGATGCGCCGGTTGCGCGCCAGTTGCGCGGCCCGTACGCGGGCGACGAAATCCGCCGAAAAGGGCGGGCCATGCCTGGGGTTGAATATGTCCAGATCGGGGTCTGTGGCGAGGATATCCGCCTCGTCCGTGACCGACGCGTCGAGGCGATCGGTCAGCACGCGGGCGCGTCCAGGATGGGCGGCCACGAAAGCGATGCCGTCGGCCGGGGTCAGGCTGGAGGCGGTCAGGTCAACGCTCTGGCCATCCGGGGCGGTCGTGATGGTGGGTTTCTCGGCTTGCGATTGATAGAAGGCGGCAAGCGATGCGCCTCCCGAATTGCCGATCAGGCAGACGCGCCGGTATCCCTGTTCACGCAGGAACCGCACGCCGCGTCCGACGTCCTGCACCGCACGTTCCATGATGAGAAATGTCTCGTTGCCCGCATAACGCGTGTTGAGGCCGAGCACCGCGCAGCCCCGTTTGCGCAAGGGCTCCAGCAGATAGTGGTTCAGAAAACTGTTGGCGGGATGGACTACGAGGAAAGCGACATCTTTGCCGCATCCTTCGTCGGCCAGTCGCGCAAAGACCTTGGGGTTGGTCGCCTGGATGCCGCTGCGGGTTTCCGACGCGGAACCGCGATCGGTGTCGAGTATGACGAGTTTGGCTATCAAGACAATCGCCTTCCAATTCGAAGAATGACAATCGGCATCACATCGGGCATCACATCGGCCCGGGCGCTTCGGGAATTCAGGCGCGCGCCGCAGCCCTGGCGCGTTCCGCCTTTTCGACGTTCCAGCGCCGCAGCACTTCGGCGGACTTGCCGGTGTCTTCCTTGTAGCGCTCGCTCGTGGTCGGGACGAAGGCGGTCAGTTCCATGCGATGGCCGCTGGGGTCGGTGAAGTAGATCGAGTGGTAGGGCTCGCGCACATGCGGGCCTTCAACCGTGATACCCGCCTTCTCCAGACGCGCTTTCATGGCGTCGACCTGCGCGCTGTCCGGCATGATGTACGCGTAGTGCGGCGCGAATTTGGGCTGCGCGGGATCCTTCTTCGGAGCGGGGAAGTCCGGTGCGTCGAAGAAGGCGATGTAACTGCCGTCCGACAGTTTGAAAAAGAGATGCAGGTAGAGACAGGGCCTCCCTGCGTATTCCTCGACCCGGTCGGCGACGGTCATCTCCAGGCCCAGGATGCCCTGGTAAAAATCAACGGTCTTCTGCGCATCGTTGCACATCAGCGCGATATGGGCGTACGTGACGTCGGGCATCTCGACTCTCCTTGGCAGGGAAATGCGACAGGGAAACGCGGACGAAAAATGGAACTGTTTTTCATTTTAAAGGAAGAACTCGCTGCACAAGCGGGCGTTCGGTCCTTCCTGAAACCGGGATAATTCAATGCAGGCTTCCATGTGACCCCCTTTGCGATATCAAGCAGGTTGGGCCGAGCGCAGCGATTCCCGGCATCGGGTGGAGCAAACCGCAAAGTTGGGCTTCGCTTCGCCCACCGCCAACCTTCGAGGGGATAGCTGCAAAGGTCCTGCCCTGGAAGGCAAGTTGGGGTTCGCCTCGCTCACCGTCAATCTACGAGGGGATGGCTGCGAAGGTCGTACCCTGGAAGGAGGGTTGTTTGTGGGGTTGAGCTAACCCTGTGACAATCCATGGATGCGAATGTTTCTGGAATCGTGACGAATGACAGTTACCGGCTTGCACATGCTGCCGATCGGCGCCTCTTGTCGGCGCAACGCCGTCGTCATGAGCCTGTCGTGAACGGGGGATCCTTCGCCGTGCCGGCCACGGCCAAGTCGCGCCCCGGTCGCTGGTGTACGTGGTCGGTCCGTCAGGCGCGGGCAAAGACAGCCTGATCGACTATGCGCGGGGCCGGCTCGCGCCTGATCTCCCGGTTGCGTTTGCGCAGCGCCATATCACCCGGCCGAACGTCGCGGGTGGCGAGGACCATGTCGCGCTCGACGAGGCCGGGTTCGAAGCGCAGCGGCGCGCCGGACGCTTCGCCATGAACTGGGACGGCAACGGCCTGCGTTACGGCATCGGGGTCGAGATGGACCAGGCGCTCGCCCGGGGTCTGGATGTCGTGGTGAACGGTTCGCGCGGCCATCTGGCAAGCGCGCTCGTCCGCTATCCGGGGATGCTGGTGGTGTGGGTAAGCGCGCCTGACTCCGTGCTCGTCAGCCGCATGCGAAAACGTGGCCGCGAGTCCGAACGGGAGATCGCCGAGCGCATCTCCCGCTTGTCCGGACTGCGTCCTCCACCCGGGGTTGCCGTAGTCGAGATCGTCAATGCAGCCGATCTGGCGAGCGCGGGGGAAAAGCTGGTTGCGATTCTCGCCACCCGTGGTGAGGAGAAGTCTGCGGCGAGATAGGGAATCGGCAGCATGCAGCGCCCGACAGGGTCATGGAAATATACAAAAAATATACGCGAATGCCACGAACAAGCGCGTCGTTGCGGTATCGCATGAATATAATTGCGGCAAATATTGCTGCATGGTTGCCCCAGGCGGACCGGTCATGGATTGCGGGCCAGCTCGGGCGAGTTGCACTTGATGAACGCATTGCGATAATTGCATGGCCACGGGGATGGAAGCAGCGAATCGAATGACGCCATCCCCGCCGCGAAACCACACTCTTCCAGGACTATGGAAAATGCCCAAGCCTTCCGCAGCACCCATCACGATTTACCACAACCCCAAGTGCGGCACCTCGCGCAACGTGCTCGCGCTGATTCGCAATGCCGGTGTCGAGCCGGCGATCGTCGAGTACCTGAAGACACCGCCGAGCCGCGAGCGGCTGGTCGAACTGATGGCGCAGATGGGCATCGGCGCGCGCGGCCTGTTGCGCCGCAAGGGCACGCCGTTCGACGAACTACGGCTGGATAATTCGAAGTGGAGCGATGATGAACTCATCGATTTCATGATGGCGCATCCCATCCTGATCAACCGCCCCATCGTGGTGACGCGCCTGGGTACGAAGCTGTGCCGTCCGTCGGAGTCGGTGCTGGACATCCTGCCCGGAGCAAAAAAATAGTCCGGAACCGGCCGCAATTGCCGGTGAGCACCAGTTGACGTTGAGCGCCAATTGTTGTTGACCACCAATCGCCGTTGACCACCAATCGCCGCTGACCACCTCAGGCGGCCCGCTTGACCATCTTCCCCAGCACGTGCCGCAGATACTGGCCGGTAAAACTCGCCGCATTGTCGGCCAGGTCCTCCGGCGTGCCCTCGGCAATGACACGCCCGCCGCCGTCGCCGCCTTCCGGGCCCAGATCGATGATCCAGTCGGCGGTCTTGATCACGTCGAGGTTGTGCTCTATCACCATCACCGTATTGCCGTGGTCGCGCAAGCGGTGAAGCACCGACAGCAGCAGGTCGATGTCCTTGAAGTGCAGGCCGGTGGTGGGCTCGTCGAGCATGTAGAGGGTGCGGCCGGTATCGCGCTTGGATAATTCCAGCGACAGCTTCACCCGCTGCGCTTCGCCGCCCGAGAGCGTGGTGGCGGACTGGCCGAGCTGGATGTAGCCCAGGCCCACGTCGAGCAGGGTTTGCAGCTTGCGCTCCACCACCGGCACGGGATTGAAAAAGGCGTGCGCCGTTTCGACCGTCATCTCCAGCACCTGGTGAACGCTCTTGCCCTTGTAATGGATGTCCAGCGTCTCGCGGTTGTAGCGCTTGCCGTGGCAGGTGTCGCAGGGCACGTAGATGTCCGGCAGGAAGTGCATCTCCACCTTGATGACCCCGTCGCCCTGGCAGGCCTCGCAGCGTCCGCCCTTGACGTTGAACGAGAAGCGCCCCGGACCGTAGCCGCGCTCGCGCGCCGCCGGCACGCCGGCGAACAGGTCGCGGATGGGCGTGAACATGCCGGTATAGGTCGCCGGGTTGGAGCGCGGCGTGCGCCCGATCGGACCCTGGTCGACGCTGACCACCTTGTCGAAGTTCTCCAGCCCCGTCAGCGACGCGTGCGGCGCGGGTTCGGCGGCGCCGCCGTACAAATGGCGGGCGAGCGCCGGATAAAGGGTGTCGTTGATCAGCGTGGACTTGCCCGAGCCGGACACGCCGGTGACGCAGATGAAGAGGCCCACCGGAATGTCGATATCGACGTACTTCAGGTTGTTGCCGCTCGCCCCGCGCAGGCGCAGGCTGCGGCCCTTCTCCGGGCGCCGCCGCCGCGCGGGCACTGCGATCGACAGCTTGCCGGAGAGATAGCGCCCGGTGAGGGATGCTTCGCTTGCATGTATGTCCTGCCGCGTGCCCTGCGCGACGATGTGTCCGCCGTGCTCGCCCGCGCCCGGACCCATGTCGACGATGTAGTCGGCAGCGTTGATCGCCTCCTCGTCGTGTTCCACCACGATCACGGTGTTGCCCAGGTCGCGCAGCATCCGCAGCGTGTCGAGCAGGCGGGCGTTGTCGCGCTGGTGCAGGCCGATGGAGGGCTCGTCCAGCACATACATGACGCCGGTGAGGCCGGAGCCGATCTGCGAGGCAAGGCGGATGCGCTGCGCCTCGCCGCCGGAGAGCGTGTCCGCGGCGCGGTCGAGCGAGAGGTAATCCAGGCCGACGTTGTTGAGGAACTGCAGCCGCGAGGCGATTTCGTTGATGATGCGTTCGGCGATCGACTGGCGGTGCCCGGTCAGGCGCAATGTCCTGAAGAAGGCGAGCCCCTGCTTGAGCGGCATGGCGCTCACTTCATAGATCGGCTTGTCGTCCACTTTGACATTGCGCGCCTCGACCTTGAGCCGCGTTCCCTCGCACACCGGGCAAGCGCAGGTGTTGAGGTACTTGGCCAGTTCATCGCGCACCACGATGGAATCGGTTTCCTTGTAACGCCGTTCCAGGTTGGGCACGATGCCCTCGAAGGGATGTTCCTTGATGACGGTGCGGCCGCGCTCGCTCAGGTAGGAAAACGGGATCTTCTCCCTGGTCCCGTCCAGCACCAGGGTCTGCACGCTTTCGGGCAGTTTCTCGAACGGCGTTTCCACGTCGAAACTGAAGTGCCTGCCGAGGCTGGTGAGCATCTGGAAGTAAAACTGGTTGCGCCGGTCCCAGCCCCTGATGGCGCCGCCCGCGAGCGACAGCCCGGGATGCGCGACGACGCGCGCCGGGTCGAAAAAGGTGATCGACCCCAGACCGTCGCAGCGCGCGCAGGCGCCCATGGGATTGTTGAAGGAGAACAGCCGCGGTTCGAGTTCGGACAGGCTGTAGCTGCATACCGGGCAGGCGAAGCGCGCGGAAAACAGGTGCTCGGCGCCGCTGTCGGTTTCGACCGCGAGCGCGCGCCCGTCGGCGTGGCGCAGCGCGGTCTCGAAGGATTCGGCGAGCCGCTGCTTGATTTCGGCGCGCACCTTCAGCCGGTCGACCACCACCTCGACGGTATGCTTCACGTTCTTCGCGAGCTTGGGCATCGCGTCGATTTCGTGCACCTTGCCGTCGATGCGCAGGCGCACGAAGCCCTGCGCGCGCAGCTCGGCGAACAGGTCCGCCTGCTCGCCCTTGCGGCTGGCGACGATGGGCGCGAGTATCATCAGCCGCGTGTCTTCGGGCAGCGCCAGCACGTGGTCCACCATCTGTGAAACCGACTGTGCTTCCAGCGGCGTCTGGTGCTCCGGGCAGTACGGCGTGCCGACGCGCGCATACAGCAGGCGCAGATAGTCGTGGATTTCGGTGACCGTTCCCACGGTCGAGCGCGGATTGTGGCTGGTCGCCTTCTGCTCGATGGCGATCGCCGGGGACAGGCCTTCTATCATGTCGACGTCGGGCTTTTCCATGAGCTGCAGGAATTGCCGCGCGTAGGCGGACAGGGATTCGACGTAGCGGCGCTGTCCTTCCGCATAGAGCGTGTCGAATGCGAGGGAACTCTTGCCCGAACCCGACAGACCAGTGATCACGACCAGCCGGTTGCGCGGCAGGTCGAGGTGCAGGTTCTTGAGGTTATGGGTGCGCGCGCCGCGAATGCGGATCTGGTCTATCAAGGGAAGTCGCCCGGGCCAAACCTGCTAATATACGCAATTACCCGGCCTTACCGCCAGCATATTGCAGTTCAGCCCCACCGGACGCGGTATTCGCCCGCTTTTCCCCCCCTGATTTCATCCGGTTCTTCCACCACAGCCCGCTCGCGATCTCAACCTAGTGACCGTACCCGCCGAGGCCCCCACGCGCATGACCCGGCTCGAAGTGCGAGCCAGCCTGTCGCTGTCGTGGCTGTTCGCCCTGCGCATGCTCGGGCTGTTCCTGATCCTGCCGGTATTCGCGGTGCACGCCCAGCACCTGGAAAATGGCGGCAACCGCACCCTGGTCGGGGTGGCCCTGGGCATCTACGGGCTGACCCAGGGGCTGCTGCAGATTCCCTTTGGCATGGCCTCCGACCGCTATGGGCGAAAGCGGGTGATCATCATCGGCCTGCTGTTGTTTGCCTTCGGCAGTTTCGTCGCGGCTTTCGCCACCGATATCTGGGTGGCCATCCTCGGACGCGCTATCCAGGGCTCGGGCGCGATTTCCGCGGCCGTGGTGGCCTTTGCCGCCGACCTGACCCGCGAAGAGCACCGCACCAAAGCCATGGCGATGATAGGCGGCTCGATCGGCCTCGTGTTTGCGTTGTCGCTCACGGTGGCGCCGGCGCTGTACGAGTGGATCGGCATGGCGGGCATATTCATATTGACCGGCGTGCTGTCCCTGGGCGGCATCTGGGTCACGCTGGCCGTGGTCCCGGCGGAATCGCTGGCCCACATCGACAAGACGCGGCGCGTCGCCGCGGCTTCTCTGGGGGGCGTGCTGCGCAACGCCGAACTGCTGCGGCTCAACGTCGGCATCTTCGTGCTGCACGTGGCGCAAATGGCGATATTTGTCGTCATCCCGGTGGCGCTGGTGCAGCATGGCAATCTGCCGATCGGCAGCCACTGGAAGATATACCTGCCGGTGGTGCTGATATCGTTCGTGCTGATGGTGCCGCCACTGTTCTGGGCGGAGCGGCGCGGCCACATGAAGACGGTGTTTCTCGGCGCCATCGCGCTGTTGGTGGCGGTGCAGATCGGTTTTGTGGTCTGGCTGCCGCAACTGGCCGCGGTGGTGATGCTGCTGCTGGCGTTCTTCGTCGCCTTCAACCTGTTGGAGGCGAGCCTGCCTTCGCTGGTGTCCCGTGTCGCGCCGGCCAACGCGCGCGGCACGGCGCTGGGGGTGTACAACACCACCCAGGCGCTGGGCCTGTTTGTCGGCGGCGCCGCCGGCGGCTGGCTGGCCGAGCATCACGGAGAATCGTCGGTGTTTGTATTCGGATTGGTCTTATGTGCGTTATGGTTTGGAGTGGCGTCCGGTATGGACGCCAAAGTGGGTGCGAGAAAATCGCCCCGGACCGGCAAGGCGGCACAAACGTGATTCCCGCGCGGGCGTTGCGTGCGGCACTGTTTCTGGTCGATTGAAAAACGCGGTCGATTGAAAAACGCGGTGGATTGAAAAGCACGGTCGATTGAAAAGCACGGTCGATTGAACAGCGAAACCAATTTCGAGCTCATAGTCGAGCTCATCCTCTAGGAGGGTTAGTCAAATGGCATCGGTAAACAAAGTGATTCTGGTGGGCAATCTCGGGCGTGACCCCGAAACCCGTTTCAACGCCGAAGGCGGATCGATTACCAACGTGTCTCTGGCCACGACCGACACCTGGAAAGACAAGGCGAGCGGTGAAAAGCAGGAGCGCACCGAGTGGCACCGGGTGGTGTTCTTCAACCGTCTCGCCGAGATCGCAAGCGAATACCTGAAGAAGGGATCGCAGGTCTACATCGAAGGGGCGCTGCGCACGCGCAAATGGACCGACAAGGAAGGCCAGGAAAAATACAGCACCGAAATCGTGGCCGACAAGATGCAGATGCTGGGCAGCCGCTCGGGCATGGGCGATGGCGGCGCGCGCGGCGGCGAAGTACGCGAGCCTGTGCCCGCCGGCGAAAACCGGCCCGCGGCGAAGAAGCCCGCAGGCAAGTTCGACGACATGGACGACGATATACCGTTCTAGCCAGGGGCTGTCGGGCCGGGTATTTGCATTGTGTGAGCGCCTCCTTACCGTTGGGGGGATAGCGGAGCACCACCATCGTAGGGCGCGGATTCATCGCGCCATGGTCGCGGGAAAACCACCGGAATTCGGCGCGCCGAAGTTGCACCCTACAACTGCGCCCTACGGCTACAGTGTGTTTGGCGGCGATGGGTATTGACTTCGATAGGTGTTGACTTCGCCGCAGCGCCCGCAAGATAATTTGCGGTTCTGGTTGGTGGTTAAGCACATTGGAGCGCTTATGGTTTCGAAACGGTGGCAGGAGCAGCGGCGGCGGATACTGAAAGCCGGTGGTGGTGGTGGTGTGCTGGCCCTGGCGTTTGCCGCCGGGCTGATCACACCGGAAGAGGTGCTGGCACAGCAGGGCTGGAACAAGCGCGCGTTCGAAACCAAAACGTTTGCCGATACCCTGAAAGCGCTGAATGGCGCTGCCTCAAGCGAAAGCAAGGGCGTGCTGATCAACGCGCCAGACATCGCGGAGAACGGCATGGTGGTGCCCGTAGGCGTGACCAGCAACCTGCCGAAGACGGAATCGATCGCGATCCTGATCGAAAAGAACCCCAACACCCTGTCATCGGTATTCGAAATCGCGGACGGCACCGATCCGTTCATTGTCACGCGTGTAAAAATGGCCGAGACCTCGAATCTGTATGCCCTGGTCAGGGCGGACGGCAAGTACTTCCACGCCGTGAAGAACGTCAAAGTCACCCTGGGCGGGTGCGGCGGCTGACCCGCGCGCCCCCTGCACTGTGAATACGGAAAGAGGACACGATCATGGCTGAACCGATGCGCATCCGCGCCAACATGGCGGGCGACAAGGTCGAGGTAAAAGTACTGATGAACCACGCTATGGAAACCGGCCAGCGCAAGGACAACGCCGGCAATCTCGTTGCGGCGCATTTCATCCAGCAGGTCGACGCCACCCACAACGGCAAGACGGTGCTGTCGGCGCAGTGGGGCCCCGCGGTATCGAAAAATCCGTTCATGCATTTTCGCTTCAAGGGTGGCAAGCCCGGCGACAAGGTCGCCATTTCCTGGACCGACAACAAGGGCGACAAACGCACCGACGAAGCGACCGTCCTGGCGTGACGGGACGCAGGGGCAATCGGCGAAGGCGCTCGGGCGCGGTACTCATGTTCGTCATCGCGGCAGCGCCGCCGGTGGCGATGGCGCAGGCGGATATCCAGCAGGGCATGGCGCAGCACCGGCAGATCCTGCCGGACGGGAATCCCGCCGAGTTGTACGCCGCCCGCGGCGCGGCGCTGTGGATAACGCCGCGCGGCCCGAAAAAGGTCTCGCTCGAGCACTGCGATCTGGGAATGGGGCCCGGGGTGGTGAAGGGCGCCTACACGCGCCTGCCGCGCTACTTCAGCGATACCGACCGCGTGCAGGATCTGGAATCGCGCCTGGTGACCTGCATGGTGGCCTTGCAGGGATACAGCTTCGCCGAGGCCACCCGCAATCCCTTTTCGCAGCCGGGCCGGACTTCCCCCATGGAGGAACTGGTCGCCTGGATCGCCTCCGAATCCAGGGGGACAAAAATGGAGGTGTCGACGGCGCACGCCAAGGAGCAACGGGCCTACCAGATCGGGGAAAAGATATTCCATTATCGTGCCGGGCCGCATGATCTTGCCTGCGCCACCTGCCACGGCGAGGACAACAAGCGCATCCGCCTGCGGGATCTGCCAAATCTGGTCAATCCCGCCGACGCGCAGCGCGCCTACACCGCCTGGCCAGGATACCGCGTGTCGCAGGGGGCGCTGCGCAGCTTTCAATGGCGGCTGTACGACTGCTTCCGGGAGCAGCGGTTTCCTGAGCTGGAGTACATCTCCGACGCGTCGATCGCGCTAACGACGTTCCTCGCGAAAAATGCCAACGGCGGCGTGTTCGATGCGCCGACGCTGAAGCGCCAGGGTAGTGCCCGGCCGTGAAAATCCGATCGGCGTTGCTCACCATGGCGGCCAGCCTGCTCGTGCCCGGGTGCGCAACCCTGACCGACGCGGAAGCGGAACTTCAGTCCGTGGAAATGATGAAATACTCCTTCAAGAGCAGTGGGCAGGCCGGGGTGAGGCGCCTCTTCCGGGACGAGACGCAGGCTGCATGCAGCAAGCCGCCGGGGGAGGAACTGGCCAAAGCGGTCGCGGATAAAATCGAAAAGACCAACCTCGCGGCCATTCAGTACCCGGCTTCGGGCAAGCTGCTCGGCGACTGGCGAGAGGGTGAGCGCATTGCCCAGAGCGGGGCCGGCATGCGATTCGACGACGATCCGGACAGTCCGGCAGGGGGAAATTGCTACGCCTGCCATCAGCTGTCGCGCGGGGAAATGTCCTACGGGACGATAGGACCCAGCCTCGACAATTTCGGCAAGGCACGCGGTCAGGGCGTGGCCATACAGCGCTACGCCTACGGCAAGATCTTCAACGCCCAGGCCTATTCGGCCTGCTCCAGCATGCCGCGCTTCGGCCACAACAAGGTCCTCACGCCCGAACAGATCACCCACCTGGTAGCGCTGCTGCTCGACCCGGCATCGCCGGTCAACCAGTAAGGCAGAATTCAGGGCGGGGGCAGGTGCGGGCGGGTTGCATGGCATACGGGTGTTTGCCCTGGTACGGCCCCGGAATTCACGCGTTTATCCCGTATAATGTCTGGTTTTGCGCAACGAGGTTGCCATGCCTATCTACGAATATCGTTGCACCGAGTGTTCCTTTCAGAAAGAGTACCTGCAGAAGGTCTCGGATCCCAGGCTAACCGAGTGTCCGTCCTGCGGCAAAAGCACGTTCACGAAAATGCTGACGGCAGCGGGCTTCCAGCTGAAGGGCAGCGGCTGGTACGTGACCGATTTCAAGAACTCGGGCGCGGGCAGCGGCGCGAAAGCCGAAGCCGGCAAAGACAAACCGGCGGGCGGTGAAGGCAAGGACGGCGGCGAGGGCAAAGTCGCGGGCGCCGAGTCGAAGTCCGAGACTTCTTCCGACAGCAAATCGGATTCCAGATCCGCGGATTCCAGATCCGCGGATTCCAGATCCGCGGATTCCAGATCCGCCGAATCAAAATCCGCAGAATCAAGATCCTCAGAATCCAAATCCGCAGAATCCAAATCCGCAGAATCGAGGCCGGCCTCCGCGAGCGAGTCGAAAACTGAAACCAAAGCAAGCCCCTCGCCGTCATCTGCAACTGGTTCGTGACTGCAGCGAGCCAATCGCACGGCAGGCCGATAAACCTTCGCCCATGAAGCGCTACCTCATCACGGGTCTGCTGATCTGGATCCCGCTGGTCATCACCATCTGGGTGCTGAAACTGGTGGTGGACACGCTCGACCAGTCGCTGCACCTGCTGCCGGAAGCGTTTCGCACCGAGGCCTGGCTGGGCATGCACGTGCCGGGCATGGGCGTCATCATGACGCTCGTCATCGTGCTCGGGACCGGCATGTTCGCCGCCAATTTCATCGGCGCGAGGCTGGTGCTCTTCTGGCACGGCGTCCTGCATCGCATTCCGGTGGTGAGCTCGATCTACTCCAGCGTCAAGCAGGTGAGCGACACGCTGTTTTCCTCCAGCGGCCAGGCGTTCCGCAAGGCGGTGCTGGTGCGCTGGCCCCACCAGGGGATGTGGACCATCGCGTTTCTGACCGGCACCCCGGGGAGCGACGTCGCGGCGCACCTGGATGGCGAGCACCTGAGCGTGTACGTGCCGACCACGCCGAATCCGACCGGCGGCTATTTCGTGATTGTGGCGCGCAGGGACGTGGTCGAACTCGACATGAGCGTCGATGCCGCGCTGAAATACGTCATCTCCATGGGCGTGGTCGTCCATGAGCCGCGCGTGCTCGGCGGCAATGCCAGAAAAGCCGCCTAGGCCCCGGATTCGCCGCGCTTTACCTGACTGCCGCTGTCAACCATTGCCGTCAACCTTTCAACTTCTCCGGACCATGAGAACCATTTACTGCGGGCAATTAAGCACGGCCCACCTCGGCCAGACCGTCACCCTGTGCGGCTGGGCGCACCGTCGTCGCGACCATGGCGGCGTGATCTTCATCGACCTGCGCGACCGCGAAGGCCTCGCGCAGGTGGTCAGCGACCCGGACCGGGTGGAAACCTTTGCACGCGCCGAGCGCGTGCGCAATGAATTCGTGCTGAAGGTGAGCGGCCTGGTGCGGCGCCGGCCGGAAGGCACCATCAATCCGAACATTCCTTCGGGCGAAGTCGAAGTGCTCGCCCATGACATGGAGATACTGAACACCGCCCTTACCCCGCCGTTTCAGCTCGACGACGAGAACATCTCGGAAACCGTGCGCCTCACGCACCGGGTGCTGGACCTGCGCCGGCCGCAGATGCAGAAGAACCTGATGCTGCGCTACAAGGTGGCGATGGCGGTGCGCAGGTACCTGGACGCGCAGGGCTTCATCGACATCGAGACGCCGATGCTGACCCGCTCCACGCCGGAGGGCGCGCGCGATTACCTGGTCCCCTCGCGCGTGCACAACGGGCAGTTTTTCGCGCTGCCGCAGTCGCCGCAACTGTTCAAGCAGATGCTGATGGTCTCGGGCTTCGACCGCTATTACCAGATCGTCAAGTGCTTCCGCGACGAAGACCTGCGCGCCGACCGCCAGCCGGAATTCACGCAGATCGACTGCGAGACGTCGTTTCTGGACGAGGTTGCCATCCGTGCCATTTTCGAAGGCATGATCCGTTCGGTGTTCAAGGAGGCGATAGGCGCATCGCTCCCCGATCCGCTGCCGGTGATGGCCTATGCCGATGCGATGCGCGATTACGGTTCGGACAAGCCGGACCTGCGCATCGCGCTCAAATTCACCGAACTCACCGAGATCATGAAGACGGTGGACTTCAAGGTGTTTTCCGGCTCGGCCAACGCGCCGGGCGGCCGCGTGGCCGGCCTGCTGGTTCCCGGCGGGGGCGAACTGACGCGCGGCGAGATCGATGCCTGCACGGAATTTGTCGGCATCTACGGCGCGAAGGGCCTCGCCTACATCAAGTTCAACGATCCGGCCAGGGGCCGGGAGGGCATGCAATCGCCCATCGTCAAGAACCTGTCCGACGCCGCGCTCGCCGCCATCGTCGAGCGTTCCGGGGCGAGGGCGGGGGACCTGATGTTCTTCGGCGCCGGCAGGGCCAAGGTCGTGAACGATGCGCTGGGCGCGTTGCGGGTGAAAATCGGCCACGACGAGTTCGGCAAGAAGCGCGGTTTCGCCAGCGAGGGCTGGAAGCCGCTCTGGGTGGTGGATTTCCCGATGTTCGAATACGACAACGAGGCGAAACGCTGGAACGCGATGCACCATCCGTTCACCGCGCCCAAGGACGGGCATGAAATCCACCTCGACATGAGCCAGCCCGGTGCCGACCCGGGCAAGGCGATCGCGAAGGCCTACGACCTGGTGCTGAACGGCTGGGAGCTGGGCGGCGGGTCGGTGCGGATTCACCGCGAAGAGGTGCAGTCGACGGTGTTCCGCGCGCTCGCCATCGGCGCGGAAGAAGCGCGCGAAAAATTCGGCTTCCTGCTGGACGCGCTCCAGTACGGCGCACCGCCCCATGGCGGCATCGCTTTCGGGCTGGACCGCATCGTCACCATGATGGCCGGGGCGGAGTCGATTCGCGACGTGATCGCGTTCCCCAAGACGCAACGCGCCCAGTGCCTGCTTACCCTGGCGCCCTCGCCGGTAGACGAGAAGCAGTTGCGCGAGCTGCACATCCGCCTGCGCAAAACCGAAGCGGCGTAGCGCAAAGAATTGCGGAGCCCGGCATGGCGGCATTGCGGACCTTGTTCCAGACCCTTGTACTCGCGCTGTTCACACTGCTGATCGCATCGGGCGCGGCCGATGCTCGCGACGCCGCGATTGTCCCTGCCGCCAAGGCGCAGCAGGAGACGCAGCGGGAGACGCAGCGGGAGACTAAGCGGGAAATAGAATCCGCCGCACTTCCCCGCGAGGCGCGCGAGGTCCTGTCCCTGATTCGCGCGGGCGGTCCGTTTCCCTACCGGCAGGACGGTTCGGTCTTCGGCAACCGGGAGAAGCAGCTGCCGACAAAGCAGCGCGGTTACTATCTCGAATACACGGTGCGCACGCCGGGGAGCCGCGACCGCGGCGCGCGGCGCATCGTGGCCGGCCGGGACGGCGAGTTCTATTACAGCGATGACCACTACCAGAGCTTCCGGCGGATCAGGGGATAAGCGTCCGGCGGCATGAGAGGGAAGACGATGCGAGAGGATGGCAGCGGTTTCTTGGCAGACGGAACATGAGCGCTCTTTCCGCCCTGCTTGCGGATCCGGCCCGTGCCGGGGTGTTCCAGCTGGCGCACGAGGCGCGCGATGTCGCGCGCGCTTGCGGGGAAGCGCGGCTCGCCTGCTTCATCGTCGACATCGGCCATGCGCATGACAAGGCCGACTTCCTGAAGAAAATGGCGCAGGCGCTGCGATTCCCCGACTGGTTCGGCAACAACTGGGATGCGCTGGCCGATTGCCTGAAAGATCTGTCCTGGCTGGAGGACAGCGCCGCGGCTGCCGCAGGGGCAGCTACAGGGACAGCTTCAGGGACAGCTACAGGGTTCTCCACTCTGGCACTTGTCAAGGGCTACGTGCTGGTGCTGGAGAAGAGCAAGCATTTCGGCGCCGCGCATCGCCACGAATTCGACGAGGCCATGGACCTGCTCGGCGAAGTTGCAGATTACTGGCGTATCGGAGGCACGCCCTTCTGGACTCTGATCGGCGGCCCGGAAGGCTGGAGTTCGGGCTGGCCGGCAATGCCGGCAGCGTGATCAGGGGCCGCCTTGCCACAGGAAAATATATCAAGAACGGTACGTATACTGTCCGCCAGTTACCATGGATAGGGAACTTGTATTGAATAATCTCGTGAATTATCGGATTTTTCATGCGCTGCCTGTTTCTCCGGGATGCGGTCGCGCCGCCGCGTGAGCGAACCGCTGTCCATGGTGCGCTACAAGATTCCCCGCTCGGTGCTGGTGGTCATACACACGCCTGATTTACGCGTGCTGATGATGGAGCGGACCAGCTGGCCGGGCTTCTGGCAATCGGTGACGGGCAGCGTCGACCACGAAAACGAACCGCTGCCGGAAACGGCCGCGCGGGAAGTCCGCGAGGAAACGGGAATCGACGTGACGCGCCACCGGCTGCTCGACTGGGGCATCGAAAACCATTTCGAAATATTCCGCCGCCATCAATCCCGCTTTGCGCCCGGTGTGACGCACAATCTCGAACACGTCTTCGGCCTGACTGTGCCCGAGGGAACGCCGGTTACGCTCGACCCTGCGGAGCATCTGCGCATGGAGTGGCTGCCCTGGCGCGAGGCGGCCGAGCGCACCATTTCATGGAGCAACCGCGACGCGATCCTGCTCCTTTCCGAGAAACCCGGCATTCCGGTTTGATCGCCCCGGCCGACGCCCTGTTTGGTAGTCCTGACCTGATCGAACGATGTTTGCTTTCCCATGACCCTTCACATCGCCACCCACAACATCCATAAGGGCTTGTCGCATTTCAACCGGCGCATGATGGTGCATGAGCTGCGGGACAGCCTGCGTGCGCTCAAAGCCGACATCGTGTTTCTTCAGGAGGTGCAGGGCCATCACGGCCAGCGCGCCGTGCGCTATGAAAACTGGCCCAGTGCGCCGCAATACGAATTCCTCGCCCATGAGGTGTGGAAGGATTTTGCCTACGGTCGGAACGCGGTCTACGACCACGGTCATCACGGCAACGCGATACTCAGCCGTTATCCGATCATCAGCACAGACAACCAGGACGTATCCACGCACAATTACGAAAGCCGCGGCCTGCTCCATTGCGAGATTCGGGTTCCCGGCTGGAGCGAAGTGCTGCACTGCCTGTGTGTGCACCTCGCCCTGCACGAACGCGGCAGACGGATCCAGGTCGGCGCGCTGATTGAACGCATCCATCGGCTGGTGCCGCCGAACGCGCCGCTGCTGGTTGCCGGCGATTTCAACGACTGGCGCAATCTGGCGGAGAAGCGCCTCGCCAATGAACTGGGCATGGTGGAGGCTTTTCGCAATCATAGCGGCCTGCCCGCGCGCAGTTTCCCGTGCGCCCTCCCGATGCTTCGGCTGGACCGCATCTATCTGCGCGGCTTCACCGTGCGCCGTACCGAAATACACAAAGGCGGCGCCTGGGCACGGCTCTCGGATCATGCCGCGCTATCGGCCCATCTGGTGCCGGTGTGAACGGGCGGGCGATGCCGCGAGTCGCCGAAGCCATGGCCGGATGAGACTCCAGTACCTGGATGGCAACCGGCTGACGTTGCTCTGTTCGGGCGCGGAATATTTTCCGGCACTGGAGGAGGCGATCCGCGAGGCGCGGCGCGAGTTGTATCTGGAAACCTACATCTTCCAGGACGATGCGGTCGGGCAGCGCATTACGGACGCGCTGTGCGACGCCGGCCGGCGCGGGGTGAAGGTGCACGTTCTGGTCGATGGCTTCGGCTCGCAGGATCTGCCTCTGGCGATCCGCAAACGCCTGCTCGATGCCCAGGTGCAGTTGTCGATATTCCGCCCGAATATCTCGCCCTTCAGCTTGCGGCGCCACCGGCTGCGACGCATGCATCGCAAACTCGCCGCAATCGACGGCAGGGTGGCATTCATCGGCGGCATCAACATCATCGACGACTACGAGGTGCCGGGCGAGGGACCGCCGCGCTTCGATTACGCGGTGCGGATCGAAGGGCCGTTGCTGCGGCCGGTGCAGCGCGAAATGGATCGGCTGTGGAATACGCTGGCGTGGCTCAGCCGGGGCAAGCGGCCGCGCGAACCCGCGGCGCCGGTGGATGATGCGGTGAAGGGCGGGGAGCGCGCGGCGCTGGTGGTGCGCGATAACTATCGTCATCGCAGGGACATCGAGCACGCCTATCTGGGCGCCATCTATGCGGCGAAGGAAGACATCGTCATCGCCAATGCCTATTTCTTTCCCGGCCGCCGCCTTCGCCAGGCGCTCGTCCGCGCCGCGGCGCGCGGTGTGCGCGTGACCCTGCTGCTGCAGGGACGGGTCGAATACCTGCTGCAGCACTACGCATCGCGCGCCCTCTACGGCACGTTGCTGGAGGCGGGCATTGTCATCCACGAATATCACCAGAGCTTCCTGCACGCCAAGGTGGCCGTGTTCGACGGCCGACTGGCCACGGTGGGCTCCTCCAACATCGATCCGTTCAGCCTGCTGCTCGCGCGCGAGGCTAATGTCTTCGTCGACGACGCCGGCTTCGCCGGGAAACTGCGCGACAGCCTGCATCAAGCGATGCAGGGAGGCGCACAGGTGGTGCTGCGCACCCAATGGGCTGCGCAACCACCGTGGCGCCGCCTGCCGAGCTGGATCGCCTATGGCGTCGTGCGTTTTCTGATGGGCATGGTGAGGTACGGGGGGAGTCTCTGACAGTGCACGACCCTCGCGGGGATGAGGGAAATTGATCTCCCTTCTACCTCGGGGAGAAGCACGCCATCGAAGAAGCGATCGATGTGCTCCCTTCTCCCCCCGGGAGAAACTGCGGTCTTCTCCCTTCTCCCCCCGGGAGAAACTGCGGTCTTCTCCCTTCTCCCCCCGGGAAAAACTGCGGCCTTCTCCCTTCTCCCCCCGGGAGAAGGGCCGGGGATGAGGGAAGATTCGCAACGCTGTGCCGGATCTCCCCTCACCCTCGATCCCTCTCCCGGCGGGAGAGGGAAGCAGGGCCGATCTCCCGGGGGCAGACGCCGGCCTTCTCCCTTCTCCCCCCGGGAGAAGGGCCGGGGATGAGGGAAGATTCGCGACACCGTGCCGAATCTCCCCTCACCCTCGATCCCTCTCCCGGGGGAGAGGGAAGCAGGGCAGATCTCCCGGGGGTAGACGCCGGCCTTCTCCCTTCTCCCCCCGGGAGAAGGGCCGGGGATGAGGGGAATTTCACGACGTCGTGCCGCAGCTTCGAGCAGGCGCAGCCAATGCCGATAGAACAGGTAATCGGCTTCGGCGAAGAAGCACGGCGAGCGATCGTTGCCACGCTGCACGACGTGCAGCGGCACACCGCACAGTTGCAGGCGCGGCCGGCGAGGTATGACGCCTCCCCAGAGTGAAGTGCCTAGCTAAAAAGCGCATGCGATGTGTGATTGACGGTGCACGGAAAACAATGGGCAAGTTAGGGCAACCTGACCCCTTCTGTCCCCTTTTCTGATTGCAAGCGTCATCTTTCTCTCCCTGTTCCGTCGTATGGCTGTTCTAAACGCGGCGTTCCGGTGTTTCGGACCTATTAGTACGGTGGATTTACGTTATCAAAGTCATCAGGATGCTTTTTCGAGCCCAAGTCCTTACATAGTTTCGCTAGACCGCCAAGTCTAAGCAGATGGATGCGTCTCCAACTAACATCATCCAGCGAGGTAAGTAAGTAGGTACAAGACCCCAACTTCGCTATTCCAAATGGAAGAAAATCGGGATACTCGTCTGCGCCTGTTCCCCCTGACACTCCGCCGAGATATATTTCCGCTCCGCGCCCGAACAAAACGCGAAGTACATTCCAGTTGTTTTTGTCTGGCACTTGCATACCAAGAACAAGGTCTTCACGCCCGTCCCCGTCAAAATCACCCCAAATCAAGGGTGCAATTACCGTGGCGACCTCGGACCTAAATGGTCTGCTTCGTGTACCGTATTCGTATTTCTCCTCAATCCTCTTCACCATCCTGCGTGGTTCGACCGAGTCACACCCGGCAGCAAGGAGCCGGGCCAGATCAGCTCGAGCTCCTTTGACGCGAATGACGATCTTTTCCAGGATGCTTCGATCGGCTGCCATCAGGAAAAAATAGTGGCGCGGCTCAATCCGAGGGCACGTCCCACTGATGCTTGCGACCGGCGAATCCTGCGCCCAGGGCGCTCTCTCGACCGCGAGAATGGTCGCTTCTCCTGGATCAACAAAATCTGGTCCAATGATCGCTGAATGGTAGGTCTCCCCGCCAGAAAAGCGAATTGGGCCTAGCTTCAACTCAAGTCCACCGTTGCTCAAGGCATGGACCAACCGGCCGTCGAGCGCGAATTCCTTGGTCAGGCAGTAATTGCCAATTACCGTACCTACTCCCTTGCGAAGTCTGCTGGCGGGTATGGGATAGCCCCTTTTCCAATGTCCTTCAAATATCCAACCCCTTCTTTTAAGTTGCGTCTTAAGAATCTTTTCAACGTATCCGCGGCAATAGTCGAAAAGAAAGACCACATTGGTGCCATCCGTAAGAAACAAAGGTTCAATGCGAGCTTGCCCTTCAGTCTTTAACTCCGGGGCCTGTACGGTCGCAAGATAAACAAGATCGTATTGAGCACGAGGCGCGCCGGTCGCGTTGTTTGCTCCCGCAGTCAGCACCACCACAATAGTCAGTGCCCCAACGATGTCCGCTCTAAAGTTGCTCAGCAGAACCGAATCGGGCAGAGGCAAGTTGAATTTCACGAAAGCATCACCTTTTCATCATTGATCGATCGCAAACTACGCGTCGCACCATCGGCAGCAAGCAGGCTCCACTGCGCCGTGCCGCCGAAGTAGTCCGCAATCCAACCCCAGCAGTGTCTCGGCGTAGTCGGTGCCCGCGAGTGTGTCGTTTTGTTCGGTGCCGGTGATGGGGGCGACCGGGAGGGCATCGAGATCGGTTTGGGTCATCACCGCGCCATTGGCAAAGGCGATGGCCTCGATGCGGTTCCCGATGCCGGCGTATTGACCGACCACGGTGACGGTGTCGTCCGTGCCGTAGGCGATATCCAGATCGCCGCTCACGTGTCGGGTGAATGTTGACCTATGAACGACGGCTCCTCGATCTCGATTGGAGGTTGTGCTATGCCAATTGGGTCGCCGCCGAGCGTATGCACCTGATCGGTCGATGCCCAGTAAAACTATTGTTTTTGTGGATCGTATGTTGAAGGAACGCCTTGCAATTTTTGCAGCGTCGGTACTATCAATCCTATCTTCGGTGCATCAAACGCAACCGCCTCTATTCCCGTTACGACAGACATCATCGCGGCCAAACCTCCACCCAGGGAATGACCGGTCAAGACATAATTGGAATCGGATAAATTCTCGTCGACTAAAGCACGTTTGACGTCCCTTAGAAACGATGCTGAATGAGCGAACTGCGCCGGGACTGTTCCAGTTGCAAATGACACATTGCTTTGCAACCAATCCGGAATGTCGTCGCTGCCGCGGAACGCAACAACGACTTGCCTCGCCGAACTCGAACTGTTGTAAAAAGCACTGGCATAAAATCCATTCTCTGTAATCGGCTCGGCAACGACACGCACATATCCCGATGGCAGTTTTGCGGGATAGGATTTCTTGTCCTTCGTATCCTTGTAAACAAAATCACTGAACGCTGCCAATCCTGCCGTGTTTAATGTACTCATTTTTGTCTCTCTGAATTAATGGTGCTGCGCGACGTCATAAATGAAACCCATTGAATTGTTTGTGTATTGAAATTAAAGAACATGACGGCACTCTTGTTGACTGGGCGCTCATGGACGTAGCCGTCCACTTCAAACCGATAGATGTGCTTTTCGATGTTGCAATGAGGAATTACGGAGAGACACCCAGTTGTATCCATCTTGTCGACATCTTGATACCTGAAAAACCGCATCACCCCAACGTCACCATCCCTGACAAGCCATACACCTTGATCCAATAGAGCCCCAAACACATAAGATCCTGCGTGATAGGGACAATATTTTTCAGCCCTGATACCGACTGTTTGGTTTTCGCAACGGCCATGCAGCGCAACTGCTGTCCTTCTCAACAGATCGAATTCAAGAATCTGATTTCCAGTATAGGAATTCAATTCTTTGACCAAAGCCGTGTAGCGTTCCCATACCGATCGGGGAATATGAACTGAACGCATCCCAGCGAACACCGAATCGAATCTTAGCTCTGACGATCGTATCAACCCTGCCAGACGTTGATCATCATCGATCCTGTCCGCAAGATTCGTCGCTTCCAATATCTGAAACTTCCGCATCTCGAATCGACGATATGGGTTGTCGGTGAAGTATCTGTGCGAAACGATGTATTCGGCTTCCTGGGGCGAATCTGCGTTATCAACCCATCGCGTTAAAGGCAGAAAATCTTGGGGCACAACCGTCAAGATTCGCTGTTGTATATCATTCAATCCTCCGCAAATGCTGGGCAATTCGAAAATCAATACTTCTCTCGAAGGAAGGACGTAATAGAACTGGTTTATATCCAGGCCCCATCGTGTCTCTGTACCACCGGAACTGGAGGGGGTTCTTCTGAAATTGCAGGCAAGCACTTTGCGGATCTGGATCTCCAGGCCCCTCCAAGTTATATCGACAACAACCTCGAATGGAAACCGTTCAATGATCGGATAGGCTTGGGCCCTCGTCATTCCGGGGGAGAGCAGCAAGCCCCACAGCATCAAAGTAACCCAATGCTTCATAGGCAGTAGCAATGCGCTCCAAGGCTGCATACTTTTCACATGATCCATCTCACTCCTCCATCGCAACGATGGCGATTGCGTGATTAGTTGTATTAACACTCGCATCAACACTCGCATCAACACTCGGCGCATCAACACTCGGGGTCAGATTCCCATTGTTCTAGACCCCAAGTCGATCTGTTCACCGTCGATCTCACCCCTGCCTCGCTTCGGTCTTCCCGCCTTGCCTCGCGCTCGTCGCCCACCCATTGCGGATTAGATCTCTTCCCTGAAGCGCTCTCCTCCAGGAATCCGCTGGGCCGGCTCGCTGTTCTGATTGCCGTGAGCGTCTTGTCAGCCAGTTCGGCGCGGAACAACGCCGCATACGCACGCACCCACATGCTCGCTTCGGCATCCAGCGCCAGATACAAGGGATGATCCGACACTGTTTCATCCACCGTTTCCATGACGTGGTGTCGGTAGCTCGCCCATTGGTAGTCCCGCGGATGCGCCACCATGCCTGCGAGCAGCGGGTTGAGTTCGATGTAGCGGTAGCATTGGAGTAGGAACACATCGGCCTGCACGGCGCTGGCCTTGAAGCGTCCTTCCCACAGCGTGCCGCTGCGCTTGTAGAACCGGTTTGCGTACTGGACGTAGCGCCGCGCCAGCCCTTGCATCAAGGCCGATGCCCCCTCCGGCCTGTGCGGGGTGAGCAGCAGGTGGATAGGGTTGGTCATCAACGCAGAGGCGTGAATGGCACAGCGATGCTTGGCTGCATGCAGGCGCAGCTAATGGCGATAGAACAGGTAATCGGCTTCGGCGAAGAAGCACGGCGAGCGGTTGTTGTCGCGCATTACGACGTGCAGCGACACGCCGCACAGTTGCTGGCGCGGCCGGCGAGGCATGACGCCTCCCCAGAGTGAAGTGTCTAGCTAAAAAGCGCATGCGATGCGTGGTTGATGGCGCACGGAAAACAATGGGCAACCTGACCCCTTCTGACTCCAAGATAGGATTCCGCCGCCATTTGTTGAAGCACATAGTCAGACCAAGTTTGGATAGTGGTGGCCATTATTGTTTTCCCTTAGCTGGATTGAGCACTTTGGCGGTGAATTCATAAAGTAATCCGTGCTTGCGGACATCGCTGACAATGGGATTGAAGTTCGGACAGGAAATCGCATTTACCCAATAGATTCCGTCCGGTGCATAGCTGTCAAATCCACTCAGGGAATAGTCGCGACGAACGGCAAGCACTTCCGAAGTCTGGACATCCAGCACAATCCATTCGCCACCCGAAATCGATGACTCCCGGTCGCCGGGCCTGCGAATCCCCCGCCAAGTCAACCCATAGCGGCTTTGCCGTTTGTCTGTCACTTCCCGCTCCATGGTCGACTTGTAGTCCTCATAACCGAATACGCGCACAAAGCCCTTACGTCCCGTCACCTGGACAAGGGGTTCTTCTACGTAGGAATAGATTCTGCGCGGCGGACTAATAAACGTGTTGGCCCGTTCTTCGGCGGTAGCACTCACTACCTGATACGGCGACTCCAATCCCGGTGCCTCCAGAAAATACCGATCCTGCAGTTGCTTATTCGTCGGCTTGTTGGGCGGTCGCATGAAGTAAAACCCCGCCACGTTCTCCACCGTCTTGTAGATGAACTCCCCCGCCTCGGTCTTGCACAGGTGCTCGAAGTAGTCCTTGTCCGACATGCCGAAGAGCCCAAGGAACCCCCGCTTGTAGCCGCTGTCCTTGGGGACTGGATTCGGAATTCTGATCGAATGCGCGAACTTGCCCTCCGGTGTGCTCACCCATTCGGCGGGCACCGGCTCGGGCTGGCCTTCGACTTGGACAAAGTGGGTCCAGCGATAGGTGGACTTTTGCGGCAACTGCGCGTGACCCGATGCGGCAAATACGAATAGCGCCGCAAAGAAACTCAGGAAAGCCGCCGCCAACCTGCTGAAGCCGCGCGCATTATCGGATCTACCAACCCGTGGATTAAGGCACCCCATTGTCGGCTTGGGTACCCAGGACACTCTAACGAACTTACGCGTGTTCATGGCGTGCTCACCTCGGCGCATAGGCATGGATGGATGGCGCTGCCGCACTTCCCGTCCCCAAGCGGCAGCCAGTGCAGATAGCGGCGATAGTCCTCGTCGACAAGGTAATTCACCGCTGGGTTGTTGCCACGCCGCGCGGTTGCAGGCGTGACCTGCGAGGCATGACGCCTCCCGAGGATTGAATGCCTCGCTAGAGAGCGCATGCGGAGGAAGGTTGACGGTGCACGCGGGACAACGGGCAACCTGACCTGAATCGCTTCAGTCCGACCCCCTGCTTGAATCTTGTCGGTTCGGTGACACGAGCTGACTTACCCTATCAGATTCGGGGTTCGAGCGCGTGCCTGGACGATCGCAGTGTCGTCGAGAACCTGCTCTCACCGGTGCAAAAGGCTTTTCAGGAGGCGGCGCGAGCGGTAGGTGCGGACCATACGATGTGCTCGATTGCGCCGCGGCATACGCGGCTGACGCGGTGTGCTCCCTTCTCACCACGGGAGACGGGCAGGGGATGAGGGAAGACTCGCGACGCTGTATCGAATCTGCCCTTACCGTACATCGCTCCCGCAGGGAGAGGATGCGGGTGACAAGGCAGAACGCCGACGCGGTTCCCCTCGGCTATGATGCTGACTTCGACCCGTGAAGATGCGCGGCCTCAGATACATGGATATCCTGAAAATTGCAGACTTTTATGCGACAAGATCGCCATTCGGCGGGCGTCCTGCGGCTATCCGATTATTAACGAATATATAACCTATCCGCACAGACGGACCTGCGGACGCGGGGCGGAAACAATTGGGGGGCCGATTCATCGGCCCGCGGACAAGGGCGCCCGGATGCATGGATAAAGATCAGGCCATCAAGAAGGCGCAAAAGCTCATGGCGTTCGCCATGGACGGTCGCGGCAACGAAAACGAAGCCGAGCGGGCGCTCGTGCAGGCCGAGTCGCTGATGCGCAAGTTCGGCATCGAGCAGGCCGAGGTGGCCAGCGCGCGCGCGAAAAGCGACTTTGACTGGGCCAACGATTTTCATCCGTACGGGCCGCCGGGTCATCCCGCCAAAAGCTGCCCGCGCTGGTTCCAGTTTCTCGCGACCGGCATCGCCGTGTTCACCGACACCATAGTCCGCATGCACTACGAACCGGCGCGCGGCTACGGCGTGGGATTCTACGGGGAACGCTCGGACACGCTGTTTGCACAGTGGCTCGCGGGGTACCTCAAGCAGAGCGTCTGGACGGCGTTGGAACGCGCGCGCAGGGCCCACCCCGAATGGCGCCGGAGCGAACCGGAGGATTTCCGCAAGGCGATGGCCGGACGGTTGTCGGAGCGGATGCGCGCGTTGCGCAATGGGCGCGATGTGGAATTCGCCGCCGCTGCGAGTCCCCATGGAACGGGTACCGCTCTGGTTCTGGTGACGGAAAAACTCGAGAAGCGCGATGCCGAATTCGGCGCGCCACGATACAAGGTCTCCAGGATAACGATGCGAAGCCCGGTGGCCGTCCGCAAGGGTCAGGAGGCCGGTGACCAGGTCGGCTTCAGCAAGCCGCTGCAAGGAGATCAGGGGTAGCTGGAAAAAGAATAAAACGAAGCGCAGTCCGGCGGCGATTGGCATGCGCGCGAGGGTCTTCCGCGAGGGACCCTCGGTTGCAATTCCGCCATTCAACCAGGAGGCATCATGGGCGACAACCAGGCCGTGAAGACCATATTCGACCTTGAGGAATAGCGCTTCCCGGTGAATCTCCATCCGGTACTGCCGGATATCAGGCACCTCTCGGACCTGTCGAACAAGCTGGCCTGGAATTCGGCCACGGCGATTCCATGGGACGAGTTCGATGCGTCGAAATATTCGAAGGAACAGCTCGATGCCGCGCGCCTCTACTGGAGCCGCCGCGCCTGGACGGAGTACACACGCACCGCGGAAAGCCCTTCGGTGCTGCTGCGCCTCATCATGGAGCCCGATCGCGAAATCGATGCGAAACTGTTCTGGGCGGTGCAGACGCTCGAAGAAACGCGCCGCTGCATGGCTTCCTACCTGTTCACCGAAAAGCTCGGCGGCTACATGTCGGAGCCGCCGACACCGCTGCCGCGGACGACCACGCACCGCGGCATACGCGACAAATTGCTGAATCCGGACATTCCCTTCGAGGCGTTCGTCGTCGCGCACATCTGCATCGGCGAGACGGTGGCGGCGAAAATGTTCGAGGAGCGCTACAAGGCCTGCACCGATCCGGTGGCGAAGGAACTGGTGCGGCTGATCCTGCGGGACGAAACCCGGCATATCGCCTTCGGCTGGAAGTACATGGCGCACCGGGTCAAGAAATTCACGCCCGAGCTGATTGCGGACATCGAGCGTGTCGCCATCGACGTGGTCTTCGTGGGAGAAGCCGCCGGCGCCGCGCATCAGCGTCATCTCCACCACCGACATGAAGGTCCACTCGGTGAATATGCCGTTCGGACGACCTGCCGCATCCCGTTCGATCACCACCGAGGCGCAGGGGGCGGGCGCGTCAGGGCCGATGCCGCAGACCTGCAGCGCGCGCGAATTCGCGATCGACACCAGCGGCAGCTTGTGGCGCCACAACCCCCATATCGGCCGGATGTACACCGGATTGTCCGGTGCGGATTCGTCAAGCTCGCAGCGGGTGGGCCAGCGATTTTCCTTCAGGTTGTGCGGCACGTCCCAGTACGAGGGCGGCTCGCCGATCGGCATGGTCACGATCCACTCGCCGGGACGCGAGCGCTGCGCAAGCGTCGCTATTTTCGCGAGGATGTCGTCGATCGATGTGGCGCCGGCCAATGTCGGGTAGCGGTCTTTCAGGCCTTCGCGGTCCATGTGCGCATGCGCATCTATGAGTCCCGGCATCAGCGTACGGCCGCGCAGATCCACGCGCCTCGCCTGCTGCAGCGCGATTGCGAGCATGGCGGCGTCGCTGCCCGTAGCCACGATCCGCTCTGCGCGCTTCGCCATCGCCTGGCAGATCGTGAAGCGGCGATCGACAGTGAGGATCTGGCCATTGTGATAGACGGTGTCGGCGGCAGCGTCGCTCATCGCTCGCTCTTCATGCAGCCAGTGCCTCTGCGTTGCGGCGGAAGTCGGCCGCGGCGGCAAGCCCGTAGCCGCCGATCGCAATGCATTCGGCCGAACCGAAAAAGCTGCGCTGATCGGGCGCGAGCGCGGCAGGAACGCCCAGGGCGGCGAGGCCGAGCGCGAGTTCGGCGCCTGCCTCGGGCTCGAGCAGCAGTTCGCCCTTGAGGTTCATCGACCAGCGCGGCGCGGCGATCGCGGCGGACAGATCCATGCCGTGATTGAGGAGGTTGCTCAGCACCTGGACCAGCGTGAGATGCGCGCGCGACCGGGTTTCGGGCAGACCTGGATTACACCGCGACCAGCCGGCCATCAACGAATCGCGGCACGACATCGAACGCCGACAACTGCGCGATGTAGCGCACTTCATCCGTGGCGCCACGCTCTATCATCATCCGGCCGACACGGGCGTCCAGCAGTGTTTCGACAGGCGAGCCGTGTCGGTACACCGCGCGCGCCGCGCGCGCGGCGTCCGAAAAATCGGCCTCGCCGCCCAGACGCTCGGTCAGCAGTTCGACGAGGTAGCCGGCGCCGTAAAAATCCTCGAGGTTGAAATTGTTCGCCGACCCGGCGCAGACGATGAGTATGGGTTGTCCGGCGTGGGCCGCGAGCACGTGTTCGATGACCGCGCTGCCGTTGAGGAGCGAGGCCGCGTACACGTGTGCCGCGGCCGACGCGTCATGCAGCGCGATCGTGCCGTTGGTGGTCGACAGGATGAGTTTCCTGCCGGCGAGACCCAGGGCGATCAATGCAAGCGGTGTCGGTTTGGCGAATCCCTGCAGCGTGATCGCGTCGAGTTCGCCGGCCAGCACGAAGCTGCCCGGCGCGTGTCTTGCCGCTTCGGCGCTGGCCGCGGCGCCGTCCATCACCGGAATCACTTCGGTTGCGCCGTTGGCCAGCGCGGCCACCATGGTCGAGGTGGCAAACAGGATGTCGAGCACGATCGCCACCGCGCCCGGCAGGCGCACGCTATCGAGTTCCTCGCGCTTGCCGAGGACGTGGACGCGGTGGGAGAGGATCATGCAATCACGCTCGAGTCGGCGCAGGTCTGTCAGCCGCTGGCGGTGCGCCGGCCGCTCAGGCCTTGGCCGCAGCCGGCTCCGGTTTCAGCTGCAGCGACTTGTACTCGAGGAATTCCTCCATGCCGAAGCGGCCCAGTTCGCGGCCATTGCCCGATTGCTTGAAACCGCCGAAGGGCGCGTGCATGTTGAACGGACCGCCGTTGATGTCGATCTGCCCGGCGCGCAGGCGCCGTGCCACGCGCCTGGCGCGTTCCTCGTCCTTCGACCAGACGCCGCCGGCCAGGCCGTACACGGTGTCGTTGGCGATGCGCACTGCGTCGTCTTCATCCTTGTAGGTGATGATGGAGAGCACCGGCCCGAAGATTTCCTCCTGGGCCAGAGTCGATTTCGGATCGACGCGGCCGAATACCGTCGGCTTCACGTAATAACCCTTGGCGAGACCCGCGGGTGCATCGGGTCCGCCGGTCAGGAGTTCGGCGCCCTCCTGTATGCCGCGTTCGATATAGCCGCGCACCCGGTCGCGCTGGGCGGACGAGGTGAGCGGACCGAGTTTGGCCGTCTCGCCGAACGGATCGCCGACGGTAAAGGTTTCGGCGATTTCCTTCGCCAGCTTCGCCGCTTCGGCATATCGGCCCTCCGGGACCAGCATGCGCGTGTGCGCGGTGCAGGTCTGGCCGGAATTGAGGAAGCAGGCATTGACCGTGCCTTTCACGGCGGCGGGCAGATCGGCGTCATCCAGTATCAGCGCGGCGGACTTGCCGCCCAGTTCGAGCGCGACCCGTTTGATGGTGGCGGCGGCGAGTTCCGACACGCGGCGTCCGGCGCGCGTCGAGCCGGTAAAGGACACCATGTCCACCTCGGGATGCTTCGCCAGCGCTTCCCCGACCACCGGGCCGAACCCGGTGACGAGGTTGAATACACCCCGGGGCACGCCGGCATCGTGGATGATCTCGGCGAGAATGAACGCATTGAGCGGCGCGACTTCGGACGGCTTCAGCACCACGGTGCAGCCGGCTGCGAGCGCCGGGGCCACCTTGGCTGCGATCTGGTGCAGCGGGTAATTCCACGGTGTGATTGCGCCGACGACGCCGACCGGGTCGCGCACCACCAGCGAATTGCCGATTTTCTCCTCGAAGGCAAATTGCGTGGCCAGCTTCGCGTACATGGAAAACGTGTAGGTCGGCGATCCCGCCTGGATGCGGCCGGCGAGCTTGAGCGGCATGCCCACTTCGGCCGCGATGGTGCGTGCAATCTCGTCGGTGCGCGCTTTCATGCCTTCGCTGATTCTTGCGAGCAGCGCGGAGCGTTCGGCCGGCGTGGTCTGCGACCAGGTGTTGAATGCCCCGCGAGCCGCGGCCACCGCCGCATTCATGTCCTCTTCCGTGCCCTCGGGCACGGTGCCTATCACCTCTTCGGTGGAGGCGCTGCGGACTTCGATGGCGCCCTTGCCGCACGGAGCCACCCATTGTCCGTCGATGTAAAGCCTGTCTCTGATTTGCATGGGGAAGGACCGTATGGGAAAAGGAAATTATAACCGTCGGCGCACGGGCAACCCTCCGGCTGTGATCGATTGACGGCATGCATCCGGCAATCGGCCGAGCACGATCGGAAAACCGGGGGCAGTCAGCGGTTCGCACGGAGGGCGAAGGGTTTTCATATAATCATTGCGCAGCGCCGCTGAGCACATGATCAACCTATGCAGCCACGATCAAGCAAGGAGTTTCAATGAATGCACCTTACAGAGCACGCATAGACGTCAACGAACTGCTGCGGCTGGACCAGGGCCTGGTGCACGCGGATGTGTACGCCAGCCCCGAGGTGTTCGAGCTGGAGATGGAGAAGATCTACCATCGCGGCTGGGTCTACGTCGGGCACGAAAGCGAGATCCCGAAACCCGGGGACTACGTGACGCGCTGGATCGGCACCCACAGCGTCATCATGAACCGCGACGACAAAGGCAAGCTGCACCTGTTCATGAACCGCTGCCGCCACCGCGCGGTGACGGTGTGCCAGCAGGATCAGGGCAACACCTCGCGCTTCCACTGCGATTATCACGGCTGGACCTACAAGACGAGCGGAGAACTGCTCGGCGTGCCGCTGCAGGATGGCGCCTACGCCGCGGACTTTCGCATCGAGGATTTCCCGCTGGTGTCGCCGCGCATGGAGGTCTACCGGGGATTCATCTGGGGCAACCTGAGCCCGGGGATCAGCCTGCTGGAGCATCTCGGCGAGGCCGGCAAACGCTCCATCGATCTTTTCTGCGATGCCTCACCCGAGGGCGAGATCGTGCTGCAACAGGGCTACCTGCGTGGGGTGATCTACGCCAACTGGAAATTCCAGGGCGGCGACGGCTATCACCCGCCCATCGCCCACCAGGCGAACTTCATGTACTACCGCGGCAAGCGGAAGGGTGACAACCGCAATCCCGTCGCGATGAGCGGCGCGATGAACGACGGCTTCCTGTCGCGCGACCTGGGCAACGGCCACTGCGCCCTGGATTTCCGGTCCATCGTGCGCGACAAGCTGCCGGACACGGCGTGGGCGCGGCAGTACCGCGAATCCATGCACAAGGTCTACGGCAAGGAGCGCGCGGAATTCCTGATCCGTACCGGCGGCAATCCGCACGCGGTATTCATGCCCAACCTGCATCTGGTCAACACCTCCGATCTGCGCGTCATCCGGCCGGTCGCGGTGGACAAGTTCGAGCTCTATTTCTTTTGCGCATTCCTCAAGGGCGTGCCCCATGAGCTGAACGAGATGCGGCTGCGCGACGTCGAGGACCGTACCGGCCCGGCCGGTTGCATCAACCCGGACGACGTGGAGATGTTCGAGCGCAATCAGCTGGGCATGCGCCAGGCGCTCAATCCCTGGAAGTACATGGCGAGGGGCATCGTGCGGGAGCGCATGGACGAGGATCTGCATACGCCCGAGCCCTACCGCAGGGGCGGGACCCTGGTCGGGCACCTGTCGGACGAGGTGACGCAACGCGCGCAATTGCGCTGGTGGGCCGAGTGCCTGTCACAACCGTGAACTAATCGGGGAGAGAATCATGAGCAATGTCAGGGGACTGGACAAAGCGGCGGCAAATGCGGCGAGTGTATCCACTGCGCTCGATCGCGCCACAATCGAAACGTTCCTGTACCGGGAGGCGCGCCTGGCGGACGAGAACCGCTATGACGAGTGGATCGCGCTGTGGACCGACGACGCGATCTACTGGGTGCCGGCGAATCTCGACGACTACGATCCGCATCATCACCTGTCCATCATCTACGACGACCGCGACCGGTTGCAGGACAGGATGGACCGGCTGAACAGCGGCGCGGCCTGGGCGCAGGAACCCCGTTCGCGGATGCGGCGCGTCGTCTCGAACATCGAAGTCGAGTCGCCGGCAGCGAACGGTGACATCACCGTGCGTTCGAACTTCGTGCTGGGGGAACTGCGCCGCGGCCGCCAGACCTCGTATTACGCGGGGCAGGTCCATCGCCTGCGGCCGTCACCCGAGGGACTGAAGATGGCCTACAAGAAGGTGATGCTGATCAACAACAACGAGCCCATCCACAACTTGACGTTCATTTTGTGAACGCCTCGAGTAATCTGAACAAGGGGGTGGCGCCCCCTTGTATATCCCCCACTTCAGAGGAAACACGCTTGATGCTTTTCCGGAAATGGACTCTTGTTCAGTGTTTCCCTACGCGTAAAGCGTTCGCGCGTCTCGGTCTTGCCCTGGCCGTGGCCGCCTGGTGTGCGCTCGCCGGGGCGCAGGACTATCCGAATCGCGCCGTGAAAATCATTCTGCCTGTCTCGCCGGGCGGCCAGCCCGACGTGTCGGTGCGCGTGCTGGCGAATCAGTTCAGCCAGCAATTCGGCCAGCCCTTCCTGGTCGAGAATATGCCCGGCGCGAGCGGCGCCAACGCCATCAGCGCGCTGCTCAAGGCGCCGGCCGACGGCTACACGCTTGCCTATGGGGACGCCGGATTCTGGGCGATCAATGTCGCGCTCAATCCCAAGATGGCCTTCGATCCGCAACGCGATCTGGTGCCGATCGGCTTGTTCGGCGAAACCACCGGGCTGTTCCTGTGCATCACCGATTCGGTGCCGGCCAACAGCCTGCAGGAGCTGATCGCGCTGGTGAAGGCGAAGCCCGGCACGTTCAGCTATGCCTCGGTGGGCATCGGCAGCATTCATCATTTGATCATGGAGGACTTTCGCGCCAGCCTGGGGCTGAACATCCTGCACGTGCCCTACAAGAGCAGCGGACAGTCGGTGCCCGCGCTGGTGGGCGGGCAGGTGTCGATGGCGCTGGCGTCGCTGGCCGTGGTGTCGCCATTCGCGCGGGACGGCAAACTGAAAATCCTCGGTGTCAGCACCCTCAAGCGCGCCAGCCTCGCGCCCAATGTGCCGACCATCGCCGAGATCGCCATCCCGGGCTTCGATCACGGCGGCGCGCTGGGGTTGCTGGCGCGAACCGGCACGCCGCAGGTGGTGATAGACAGGATCTCGGCCGCCATCGCCAAGGCCGTGGTGTTGCCCGAGGTGGTGGCGCGTTTTGCCACGGTGGGTCTGGAACCGATACGCGACAACAGCCCCGCGAAACAGGCCGAGCGCATGCGCGAGGACAGAGTCAAGTACACGCGGGTGGCGAAGCTTTCCGGGGCGACTGCCGAGTAAGCGCGGGCAGGGCATTGCCGGCTGATCGACAACGCAAGATGAACACGGGCATTGGGGAAAATCATGGCAGAACTGCTGGGTCTGGGAATGACGCATGCGCCAATGTTCCAGTTTCCCGACGAGAACATGGGAGACATACTGCGCACCTTTCTCGCCAAGGAAAGCATTCCGGAAACGCTGCGCCGTCGCGAGAACTGGCCGGCGGCGATGCGCGAGGAGTGGGGGGACGACGAAGGCCTTGCGGCCGCGCGCAGGCACCGCGAAGCCATGGTGCGCTCGTTCCGCCGGATCCGCGAGGAACTGGATGCCTTCAGGCCGGACTTCGTGCTGGTGTGGGGCGACGATCAGTATGAAAACTTCAAGGAGGACGTGATCCCGGCGTTCTGCGTCTACATCTACGATCAACTGGACTGCCTGCCGTATGCCAACAGTCCGATGATCAAGGCGAAGCGCAACGTCTGGAACCAGCCACCCGACAAGCTCGTGCCGGTGCGCGGCCACCGCGACGCCGCCAGTTACCTGACGCGCGAACTGATACGCAGCGATTTCGATGTGTCGTTCTCGTTCAAGCCGCACCACCATCCGACGCTGGCGCACGCCTTCATGCGCACCCTGGTGTACCTCGACTACGACCAGCAGGGCTTCGACTATCCGATGGTGCCGTTCCACGTGAACTGCTACGGCGCGGACCTGATGGAGCACGTAAAGGGCGCCGGCTCCATCAAGTACGTGCCGCCCGCGCCCTCGCCGCGCCGCTGTTACGATTTGGGCAAGCGGGTGGCGGAAATCCTCCGAGCGAGCGACTACCGCGCCGCGGTGATCGGATCCTCGTCCTGGTCGCATGCCTTTCTCACGCGCAAGCATCACGGCCTGTATCCCGATGTGGCATCGGACCGGCTGCGCTTCGCGGAGTTGAAGGCCGGACGCCAGTCGGAATGGCGCAACCTATCCCTGGAAACCCTGGTCGACGCGGGCCAGCACGAAATGCTGAACTGGATGTGCCTCGCCGGCGCCATGGAGGGGCGCACACCCGATTATCTCGAGATGGTCGAATCCCACGTTTTCAACTCATCGAAAGTCAGTGCGATCTTTCGGCCGTAACAACAGGGGTTGATCCCCTCGCTTTGAAAACGACTCCAGAGGATTGGCGAAGATATGACGAAGATGCTCATAACTATCACTATCGGCCGCTGGTTCGGTCACGCCCTCATCGCGCTGGCCGCGGCGCTGTGCGCGCCTGCCTTCGCACAGGAATATCCCGCCAGAGCGGTGAAAATCATCGTGCCGTACGCGCCGGGCGGCCAGCCGGATGTGGCAGTGCGCGTCCTCGCGCAGCAGTTCAGCATCCAGTTCGGGCAACCCTTCGTGATTGAGAATATTCCGGGTTCCAGCGGTATTGCCGCCATCAACACCTTTCTCAAGGCCCCGGCGGACGGCTACACGATCTCCTACGGGGATGCCGGTCACTGGGCCATCAATGTCGCGCTCAATTCCAAAGTGGGTTACGACCCGCTGCGCGATTTCGTCCCGGTGGGACTGTTCGGCGAAACGACCGGCCTGTTCCTGTGCGTCACCGACTCGGTGCCGGTCAACAACCTGCAGGAGCTGATTGCGCTGGCGAAAGCGAAGCCCGGCGCGCTCAGCTACGCCTCAGCCGGCATCGGCAGCATCCATCACCTCATCATGGAGGACTTCCGCGCCAGCCTCGGGCTGAGCATTCTGCACGTGCCCTACAAAGGCAGTGCGCAGGCGGTGCCCGCGCTGGTGGGCGGGCAGGTGTCGATGGCGCTTGCGTCCCTCGCCGTGGTGTCGCCGTATGCGCGCGATGGCAAGCTGAAGATACTGGGCGTGAGCACCGGCAAGCGCTCCAGCCTTGCTCCTGCCGTGCCGACCATCGCGGAGATCGCCATCCCGGGTTTCGACCATGCCGGGGGACTGGGCCTGGTGGCGCGCGTCGGCACGCCGCAGGCGGTGGTCGACAAATTGACCGCAGCGCTCGCCCGGGCGGTCGCCATGCCCGAGGTCGTATCGCGCTTTGCCACTGTGGGCCTGGAACCGATACGCGACAACAGCCCGGCCAAGCTGGCCGAGCGCATGCGCGAAGACCGGATCAAGTACGCCAGGGTGGTCAGGTTGTCCGGGGCAACCGCCGAGTAGGCGGCGGCCGGGCTGAAGTGCTTCAACTTATTGGCCCGGCGCGGCGATCTCGGGCGGGGTGTGCTCGTAGGCAAGGATCGTCTGGCGCAGCGTGTCGGGCCAGGGCGCGGACTTGCGGGTTTTCGGGTCGGCATTGACGTAGATGAGTTCGCCGCTGGTGATGTGTTCCCCGCCGCGGTAGATGCCGAGCACGAACTGCAGCGACGAGCGGCCGATGCGCCCGGCGCGGCAGCACACCTCCAGCATGTCGTCGTAACCCGCGGAGCCGTGGTATTCGGCGGTCGCCTTGACCGCGTAGATGTCGGTGCCGAAGCGCTCCACGATGTCATCGGGATAGTTGAAGCCGATGGCGCGCCAGTACTCGGCGATGGCAACATCGAAATACAGGAAGTAATTGCCGTTGAACACCACGTCCTGGCGGTCCACTTCGGCCCAGCGGACGCGCAGCGGGTGTG
>SHXF01000144.1 GCA_009693435.1 Betaproteobacteria bacterium
TCGCTATCTGGTAGCGTTCGTCTTGGGTGAGGTGTGTGTAGTTCATCCTTGGCAACTTTGACTTGGTGGTCGAGGGGCTCGGATGCTATCGCACCTCGCCCACCCAACCTGTTAATCAGAGTTGCACTTCGAATTTGAACTCGCGTGGTGATGGTAGTGCTGCTGGTGCTGGAATTTGGTTCATCGAGCAATCTTGCGGCGGCTTACGGCATAGCGGTGTCGGCGACCATGGCGCTGGAGACCGCGCTGGTGGCGTTGGTGGTGATAGCGATGAAAGGGCGCTGGCGTGTGCTGGTGCTGGGGATATTGCTGCTGGTGTTCGCGGTTGAATTGATGTTCTTCGCGTCGAACACCACCAAGATCGCCGCCGGCGGCTGGTTTCCGATTTTGTGCGGGCTGACGATTTTTACCCTGCTCACCACCTGGAAGCGCGGCAGCGAGGTGCTGGCGGCCGGCGCGGCCGGCAAGCATGTGCCGCTCAAAGGTTTCTGCGAACACCTGGGTTCGGTGACCCGCGTGCCCGGAACCGCAGTGTTTTTTTCCGCCAACACCGAGATTGTGCCGGCCACGTTGTTGCACAACCTCAAGCACAATAAAGTGATGCATGAACGTGTGGTGTTTCTGACCATGACCACCGAAGACGTGCCCAAGGTCGCAGACGACGAACGCGTCGAAGTCGAATTGCTGGCGCCGCAAAGCATCTATCAGGTGGTGGTGCGCTACGGCTTCATGGAAGACCCCGACGCCATGCATGTGCTCAGCTTGCTGGGCCAGCGCGGACTGCGTTTTGAGCTTGCGGAAACCACGTTTTTCCTCGGCAAATCGACCATCGCGCGCGCGCAACAGCCGGGCCTGTTTACCTGGCGGCGCGAAGTGTTCCGCTGGATGCAGCGCAATGCGCCGACAGCGGTCGAGTACTTCAAGCTGCCGCCGGACCGCGTGATTGAGCTGGGGACACAGCTCAGGTTGTAAACCTCACTGCATAGGGATGTTCGCTTCGCGCACCACCTTTCGCCACCTTTCCGTTTCGGCGCGCACATGGGCCACAAACTCATCGGGTGTGGTCACCCTCACGTCAACGCCTTGTTCGGAAAGGCTATTGGCGGTGAGCGGTAGCTGCAGCGCCTTGGTGAGGTCGGCCTGCAGTTTGGAGACGATGGGTTTGGGCACCGCCGCTTGGGTGCAGATCCCGTACCATGACGACACGTCGTAGCCGGGCAGGCCGGACTCGGCAACCGTTGGCACGTTCGGAATGCGCGGGTTGCGCGTGCCCGAGGTCACCGCCATGCCGCGCAATCTGCCGGATGTGAGATGGCCCAGCGCACTGGGTAGATTGTTGACCACCAGCTCCATTTCGCCGGACATCACATCGATAAGCGCCGGCGCGGCGCCGCGGTATGACACGTGCACTATGTTGATGCCGGCGCTGAGCTTGATCAGTTCCATCGACAGTTGCGGGGACGATCCCACACCGGCTGTTCCGTAGTTGAGCTTGCCCGGGTGCGCCTTGGCGTAGGTGATTACCTCACGCAGATTCTTCATCGGCAGCGACGGATGGCCGACGATCGTATTCGGCGTTGTTCCGACCATGGAGGTCTTGAACGGAGGGTCGCGCGGCGGCGCAGGTCGCCGCCGCGTTGTAGAACTGAACCGCGCGCTTACTAAGCCGCGCGGCTGGTGGGTCTTGGCTGCGCGGGGCAGATGCGGGCTGTTGCGCTGATCGAGTAACCGGTACTCGCATCGCAGTTGAAATCCTGGCCGTGTCAAGACGCAACGACGGGTCAAATTAACATGTCCAACAACTATTCGATGGGAGGCGTCAATGAGTCACTCTCAAATGCTCACGACCAGACGAAGCAAGGAAAAAGGCAAGAAACGCCTCGCCAGGGTCGCCAAGCGATTGAAGAAACTGCAGAAGCGAGATTTGAAGATGGTCGGTGCGGACACCCCGAAAGAAGCAACGTCCTGAGCGTTTTTCGAAACGAAGCTGGGGAAGGCACTGCGCCTTGGCCGGTTCGGTGCAGTAGCAGCGGCCTCGGAGGTGGAGTGATGCGGGTACTCGCCACGAAAAAATCTACAGGCGAAACACGCCAAACCGTGTCGGTTCAATCGGTGCGTGCGCCGCCGCAGCCAGGCCCAGCGATAGCACGTGACGCGTGTCGTGCGGTGCGATGATGCCATCGTCCCACAGCCGTGCGCTGGCGTAGTAGGCGCTCGACTGGCGCGTGTATTGTTCACGTATTGACGCCTTGAACGCGGCTTGCGCTTCGGCACTCCATGATCCACCATTGCCGCCATTCTTCTCGAGCGCGTCGCGTTTGACTTGCGCGAGCACCCCCGCCGCTTGTTCGCCACCCATCACCGCGATGCGTGCGTTGGGCCATGTCCACAAAAAGCGCGGGCTGAAGGCGCGACCGCACATGCCGTAATTGCCGGCGCCGAAACTGCCGCCAACGATCACGGTGAACTTGGGCACCCGCGCGCAGGCGACAGCGGTGACCATTTTTGCGCCGTCCTTGGCGATGCCACCGCTTTCGGCCTTTGCCCCGACCATGAAGCCGGTGATGTTTTGCAAAAAAACCAGTGGCACGTTGCGCTGGCAACACAGCTCTATGAAGTGTGCGCCCTTCAACGCCGACTCGGAAAATAGTATGCCATTATTGGCGACGACGCCCACCGGCCAGCCGTCGATGCGCGCGAAACCGGTGACCAGCGTCGTGCCGTAGCGTGTCTTGAATTCATCGAACTCCGAACCGTCGGCGATGCGCGCGATGATTTCGCGCGCATCAAACAGCGTGCGCGGATTGGCGGGAATCACACCGTCGAGTTCGGCGGCGTCGAGCAGTGGTGCGCGCGAAACGTCGCGGGTTATTTGTAGAATTTTATTTTTAATGATATTTTTTATAGACGCGCGAACCAGTTCCAAGGCATGCGCGTCGTCGTCGGCGAGATGATCAGCTACCCCGGACAAGCGTGTGTGTATGTCGGCGCCGCCGAGCGCATCGGCGGTGACGATTTCACCGGTGGCGGCTTTCACCAGCGGCGGCCCAGCGAGAAAAATCGTGCCCTGATTCTTGACGATGATGGTCTCGTCCGACATCGCCGGTACATATGCGCCACCTGCGGTACACGAGCCCATCACACACGCGATCTGCGCAATGCCTTCAGCCGACATGCGCGCCTGGTTGTAGAAAATGCGTCCGAAGTGTTCGCGATCGGGAAACACTTCATCCTGACGCGGCAGATACGCGCCGCCCGAATCGACGAGGTAGATGCACGGCAGCCGGTTCTCCAGTGCGATTTCCTGCGCGCGCAAGTGCTTTTTTACGGTGAGCGGGTAATAGGTGCCGCCTTTCACCGTGGCGTCATTGGCGATGATGACGCAGGTGTGGCCGCTGACGGCGCCGATGCCGGTGATGAGGCCCGCCGACGGCACGGCCTCGTCGTATACCTCGTGCGCGGCGAGCGGAGACAGTTCGAGGAACGGCGTATCACGATCGAGCAACGCGGAAACTCTTGCGCGCGGCAGCATCTTGCCGCGGCCCACATGGCGGCTGCGCGCGGCTTCATCGCCGCCTTGCTGTGTTGTTGTTGTAAGTTGCTCAAGTTGCAACACGCGTTCGCGCATGGCTTGTGCTGCCACCGCGAAGTCCGCGCCGCCGGGCTTGAGTTTGCTTTTGATCGAAGGCATGGTCAGGTTTCCGCAAGCGCTGCTGCGTTACGCGCCAGCATATTCGCATCGCAGCAGGCGAATATAAATGCGCTCATTGCGTTTCCTCGAACAGTTCCCGTCCTATCAGCCAGCGTCTGATTTCCGATGTTCCTGCGCCGATTTCATAGAGTTTGGCGTCGCGTAATAAGCGGCCTGCGGGACTGTCGTTCATGTAGCCCGCGCCGCCGAGACATTGTATGGTTTGCAGCGCAAGCTCGGTGGCGCGTTCCGCGGAATAGAGTATCGCGCCGGCGGCGTCGCGGCGCGTAATAGCGTCCGCGTCGCAGGCGCGCGCTACCGCATACACATAGGCGCGGCAGGCGTTCAAGGTGGTGTGCATGTCGGCGAGTTTGCCCTGCATCAGCTGAAATTCGCCGATGGCCTGGCCGAATTGTTTGCGTTGATGCAGATAGGGCAGCGCCACGTCCAGGCACGCCTGCATGATGCCGAGCGGTCCGCCCGCCAGCACGGCGCGTTCGTAATCGAGGCCGCTCATCAACACATTAACGCCTTCGCCAGCCGTGCCCAATACATTTTCGGTGGGGACTTCACAATCCGCGAACACCAGTTCAGAGGTGTTGGAGCCGCGCATGCCGAGTTTATCGAGTTTGGGTGACGCATGAAAACCTGCAAAAGTTTTTTCGACGATGAACGCGGTAATGCCTCGTGCCCCGGCGGCAATATCGGTCTTGGCGTAAACCACCAGCGTATCGGCATCGGGGCCATTGGTGACCCACATTTTTGTGCCGTTTAAAACATAGCGGTCGGCCTTGGCGTCGGCACGCAGGCGCATGCTCACCACGTCGGATCCGGCTTCGGCTTCGCTCATGGCGAGCGCGCCGACGTGTACACCGGCAATGAGCTTGGGCAGGTAGCGGCGTTTTTGTGCGTTGGAGCCATTGCGGTAGATCTGGTTTACGCACAGATTGGCGTGCGCGCCGTACGACAGGCCGACCGACGCCGAGGCGCGGCTGATTTCTTCCATCGCCACCACGTGTGCGAGGTAGCCCATGCCCGCGCCGCCGAACGTCTCTTCGACCGTGATGCCCAAAAGACCCATCGCGCCGAGTTGCGGCCACAGGTCACGCGGGAACTCATTGCGGGTGTCTATTGCTGCGGCACGCGGCGCTATCTTTTCGCGTGCAAAGCTATTGACGCTGGCACGAAGCAGTTCCAGTTCCTCGCTCAATGAAAACAGATGCGGCATGAAATACTTTATAAAATAAATCAGGCAACAATGAAACTACGTAACAATTGGCTGCCGATGCGCCTCGGGTTTCGGCAAAGTGCAGGTAGCGTGTCTGAGTTTACGCTGCCAGCGATAAATCTGCGATAACCGCCGCAAGAAAGCGTCCTGCTTCGCCGCCCGAGACCGTGCGATGGTCGAAGGTGAGCGACAGCGGCAGTATGCGGTGTACCACCGCCATGCCGTCCACCGCGACGACGGCATCGCGAATTTTTCCAGCACCCAATATGGCCACCGTTGGCGGCACCACCACCGGCGAGGCGTAGCGTCCGGCAATGGTGCCGTAGTTGGACAGGGTAATGGTGTGGCCGCGCAGTTCTTCCGGCGGCACTTTGCGGGCGCGCGCATCGCGGATGAGCTTGTGCAGCGCGTGCGTTAACTCGTCCGGGCTGCATTCGCCAACGTTGCGCAGCACGGGCACCAGCAGTCCGTCGGCGCTGTCCACCGCGATGCCAAGATCGATGGTTTTTACTACCCAGCGGCCGATCTTTTCGCTGTCGTACCATGCGTTAAGCGAAGGCTCGGCGCGGCATCCCGCGACCAGCGCGCGTATCAGCCTCGGCAATACCGGGGTATGCGCTATCCATGCATGTATGTCGGCGTCGTCCATGAGGGTGGCGGACGCCACTTCGGCATTGGCGAGCATCATGTTTCGCGCCATGGCGCGCCGCACGCCGCGCAGCAATTCAATCGGCCCAGCATCGGCCAGTACGCGCGCCGCACGTTCAACGTCGCCGGCGGTAATCAGCCCATCGGCGCCGGTGGGCGTCACCATCGACAGGTCGACATTGCGCCTGCGTGCCAGCGCACGCACCGCAGGCATGGCTTTGATGCCAATGACGCTGGGGGCCGGGGCCACCGGTACATCGACAGCCACTTTTTGGCCCACCTCGATCTTGCCGACGACGGTGCCGGTGTCGGGCTGCGTGCTGTCGCCCTCGAATGCCGCAAGCGGCGCGCCGATATGTACGATGTCGCCGGACGCGCCGTAGAGCTTGACGATGCGACCTTCATACGGTGCGGGGATGTCCACAATCGCCTTTGCGGTTTCCACGGCGACCAGCGGCTGATCGAGCTTTACGCTATCGCCCACCGTGACGTGCCACTTCGCGATCTCCGCCTCCTGCAATCCTTCGCCCAGGTCCGGCAATTTGAATATTTTCATAAGTATTTGTTTTTAAATGAATTTATGAATACTCCAAGAGTTGTCTCACGGCATCGACGATGCGCGCCGTGGAGGGCAGGTAATGATGTTCGAGACGCGCGAGCGGCACCACCGTGTCGTAACCGGTGACACGCCGCACGGGCGCGAGCAGCGTGAGCAATCCGTCTTCGGCAAGATTGGCGGCGATCTCTGCGGCGAATCCCGCAGTGCGCGCGGCCTCGCTCACGATCACGCAGCGCCCGGTGCGCGCAACCGACGCGAGGATGGTGTCCATGTCGAGCGGCTTTAGCGTCGCGACATCGATCACCTCGGCGACGATGCCCAGGTCGGCGAGCGCGTCGGCGGCGGCGAGCGTTTCATGCACCATTGCACCCCACGACACCAGCGTCGCATCCGTGCCTTCGCGCAGCGTGATGCATTGGTCCAGCGCCGTCGCTTCGCCGTTGTCGACGACTTCTTCCTTGAACAGACGATACAGCCGTGTGGGCTCGAGGAACAGCACCGGATCCGGATCGCGGATTGCCGCGAGCAGCAATCCATAGGCGCGGCGCGGCGAGGAGGGATACACCACGCGTATACCCGGAATGTGCGCGAACATTGCTTCGGGGCTTTCAGAGTGGTGTTCGGGCGCGTGGATGCCGGCGCCGCACGGCGTGCGCAGCACCATCGGGCACGACAGGCGGCCTTGCGTGCGATGGCGCAGCCGGCCCGCATGATTGAGTATCTGGTCGATGACGGTGTAGGCAAAGCCGGCGAACTGTATCTCAGCCACGGGCTTCAAGCCTTCGGCGGCCATGCCGATACTCATGCCTGCGATCAAGGCTTCGGCCAGCGGCGTATCGATCACACGCTGCGGCCCGAAGCTATCGAGCAGTCCCAGCGTCGCGCGAAACACGCCGCCGTCGCGGCCTACATCCTGACCGAGTACGAGGACGTTCGGATCGCGCGCCATCTCGTGTTTTAACGCCAGAGTGACGGCTTCGACAAGCGTAATCTGCGCCATGCTTACTTGTCCGCCGCCAGTGCTGCCGCACGCTGTTTCGCCAGCGCCGCCGGCAGCGTTGCGTAAAGATGATCAAACATTCGTCCCGCTGCCGGCGGCGGCTCGTTCAGATACGCCTGCACCGCTGCCTGCACTCGTTCGGTGCACTGCCTGAACAACTCGTCCTCGCGCGCCTTGTCCCACGCGCTGCAATCGATCAGGTAGGCGCGCAGCCGTGCAATGGGCTCGCGCTTCCACGCCGCGGCGACGTCGTCGGCGCTGCGGTAGCGCGACGCGTCGTCCGCGGTGGTGTGATCGGAGAGGCGGTAGGTAAGCGCCTCGATCAGCGTCGGGCCATCGCCGCCGCGCGCCTTGGCCAGCGCCATGTCCATCGCATGTCGCACGGCGATAAGGTCATTGCCGTCCACTTGCACGCCTTCAATGCCGGCGGCGACGGCCTTTTGCGCAAGTGTTTGTGCCGCGGTCTGCATGGAACGTGGTACGGAGATCGCCCACTGGTTGTTGCTGACGAAAAAAATCAGCGGCAACTTCCATGCGCCGGCGGCATTGATGCCCTCGTAGAAGTCGCCCTTCGAGGTCGCGCCGTCGCCGAGCGCGCACACCGCTACCCGCGGCTCGCGTTTAAACTTGAAGGCATAAGCCACGCCCACGGCATGGGCCGCGTGCGCGGCAATAGTCACACAGATCGGGAAATCGCCGCGCGCGCCGGAAAAATCGCTGCCGCGCTCGTCACCGCTCCAATACAGAAACAGTTCCTGCATCGTGACGCCGCGCATCAGCAGGGCGCCTTGCTCGCGATACGTCGTCAGCAACACGTCATCCGGCGCCATCGCCGAGCCGATGCCGGCCTGGATCGCTTCCTGCCCCAGCATCGATGCGAACGTGCCCAACTGTCCGGTGCGTTGCAGCGCAATCGCTTTGGCGTCGTAGGCGCGTATCAATGTCATCCAGCGGTAGAGCGCCACCAGCGCTGCCGGGTCAAGCGCTAACGTGGGCAGTGGCAACAGCGGCTTACCGTTGTCGTCGAGGAAGCGGGAGTAATGACTGTCAAAACGCGCGGCGAGGTTCATGGACGGGAACCGGGGTAAGTTTCTGTGCTGGATTCTACCGGGTAAGCTGGCACTTGCACTATCTATGGAAACCCGGTTTTCACGCTACCGCACACCTTTCGATTCGATGCAACTTCCCGTTATCGACGGGGACTGGCGGCGCTGCTCATGGGTAGCGAAGCCGAACGCGTGTTGCACCGTACCTCTATTCCGATTTTGATGTTCCGCGCGCTGATGAGCGCCGATCATCCCGACAAGACACTGCCAACGGAGAAAGCAGCAAGATTCCATGTGTTGCGCCAGCGTGACACACGGATCCGGGCGATGCATCGTGAAAATGACTTATGTTCTTGAGTTTCCTCTGCGTTTTCTGTGGCTTATGGCTTTTCCCAAGATAATGCAATCGCGATGCTGAGGCCGTATCTCGCAAATTCAAAGCGAGCGCCTCGCTACATCCCGTGCTTTGAGAGGCGAATTTTGCCGCCGGGAAACGCGCAAGTCATGGGCATGCTCAACGCGCTGGACGGGGCATTCGCAACGCCAAAGACACCACGAAGCGAGCCGACGCCGTTAAAAAACTGGCTTAAGAACTGTCCAATCACTTCCCCGAATTTGATCGCTCTGGCGTAATGCACGGTCTCGCTCCTGATCTCGCGCCTCAAATCAAATGATGGAAATTAGCTACACAAAATTGCGGATTGCGGCATGTCGGCCCACGCTGTACCGTTGGTTGCGCAATAGACGCAAATCCTGTCATGAACAGGACAGGTACTCGCATTGATATTGGTTCATCGCTCATCGGCATGCTCTGCGCAGTCGCGATAATGGCTGGGGCCGCGCAGGCGCAGACGGATCCGTCCAAGGCGAATTTCTACGAGCAATAGGCGTGGTGAAATAGCATGGGGGATGTCCCGTCCGTAGTTGAAGGTTGAGTTGGTGGTTGAAGCAGTCGAGGGCCCAGAATGCGGGTTCTTGACATCCTCAACCTGAAACCAAGAAAGCTCAACCACCATGAAGAAGTCTACTCGCAAGGCGAAAATTGTTAATA
>SHXF01000033.1 GCA_009693435.1 Betaproteobacteria bacterium
CTTTTCCTCGAGAAATTTCACCGCGCGCAATGCCCCGAGCGCATAGGTCAACCGGTTACCGGAGCGCACTGTGACCTCGACCCGTTCGCCGGCGCCGGCAAACATGACGGTGTGTTCTCCGACTATATCCCCCCCGCGAATCGCATGGAAACCGATCGTCAACGGGTCACGCTTGCCGGTCACCCCTGTGCGCCCGTGTCGGGCAACGGCTGACAGATCCCGCTTGAGCGCCTCGGCGACGATCTTTCCCAAGTGCAGGGCAGTACCCGAGGGGGCGTCTACTTTGTGGCGATGGTGGGCTTCGATGATCTCCACGTCGAAGCCATCACCCAGCGCCAGGGCTGCAACCTCAGCCAGCTTGAACACGACGTTGACCCCGACCGCCATGTTTGGGGCAAACACTATCGCGATGCGCCTCGAGGCTTCGCCGATCACGCGCTTGTCGTCGTCGGACAGTCCGGTCGTCCCTATGACCATGCGAGTGCCGGACTTGACGCACGCAGCCAGGTGGGCGAGCGTGCCTTCAGGCCTGGTGAAGTCGATGACGCAATCGGTTCGGGCGATAGCTGCGGAAAAATCATCCGAGACTGCAACACCGCAACGTGCTGCACCGGCGAGGTCCCCGGCGTCCACGCCTATGACCGGACTTCCTGCAACTTCAAGCGCACCGGAAAGTGACAGGAGGCGATCCGCGAGCACAGCCTCAATCAGCGTGCGGCCCATGCGTCCGCCGCAGCCGGCGATCACGACTCTCACTTCGCCTCCCGTTCCGGCGGTGCACTGGCCGGAGCGCCGGCTGCCCCCGAGTTAAGCGAGGGCATCGCGACCACATCACCATCTATGCGAGCAAGCTTTCCGTCGGTAAAGTGGATCGCAATGCGGCGCTGCTCCACTTCCCGCTTGTTTGCGCGCTGTCGCACGAACACGTAGTCCCATCGATCGTCGCGGAACACATCCACCACCAGCGGCGTGCCCAGCACATACCGAACCTGTTCCTTGGTCATCCCGGCTTTGAGCTGGGAAACCATCTCCTGCGTGAGATAATTACCCTGCTGTATCTCGATGCGGTGCGGCGAGATGACATTCGGAACGTACGCACAGCCCGCAAGCATTGACAGGATCAGCGACGGAATCGTTCCCGTAAACAGAGGTGATAGGCATTTTGCCACTTTTGGTTGCCTCGAAATCGCTATATGATAACGGAAACTCTCCGCGATTCTGCGGCCTGCCATGCTCTGGTTCACCGAGACACGCGCCGTTTACTTTGCCCGCTGCCCGTCCACACAATCTGAAGACCAGCGGGTTGAAGGCAACCGCGCCCCGGTTGCGCATCCTGAAACTCTTCGAAAACACCACGGTGCGCCACCTTGCTGCCGAGGACGTGTATCGCACTTTGATGGCGGAAGGTCTGGATGTGGGCCTCGCAACGGTATACAGGGTTCTCACGCAATTCGAGCAGGCCGGGATACTCGAGCGCCGCCATTTCGAGGCCGGCAAGGCCGTATTCGAATTGAAGGCGGCGGGCCACCACGACCATCTGGTTTGCCTGCAGTGCGGTCGCGTCGAAGAATTCTACGATGCAGAAATCGAGAAACGCCAGAACCGCGTTGCCCAGGAGCGCGGGTTTGTCATACGCGAACACTCGCTGTCCCTGTATGCGGAATGCACCAAGCACGCATGCCAGTATCGCGGGCAAAATGGATAATCCAGCCGGTTGCGCGCACGGCGTGGCCGCATTTTCACTTCGACTTGCATATTTCACGGAACCCGGCCGGCATCGGTACTTCCATCAAGGGCTTGCGATGCTCGCCCTGAAGAGTATGGCGAGACCATCCATGCACTATCGTCCTCTCGCAAGGCCACGGCCTGCTCTGCCGCGGCTCGCAAGGTCAGGCCTCGTATTTGAACGACAACAACACGCGCGTGCGATATGCGGTGACTTTCCCGTTGTCCACCTTCAAATCCTGTTTAACCACTTCCGCGATGCGCAGGTCGCGCAGCGACTTCGACGCTGCAGTCACGGCATTCTTTGCAGCCTCCTCCCAGGACACCTTGCTGGTTCCGATAACTTCGACGATCTTGTAAACTCCTTCAACGCCTTTCGCCATGATTTCTCTCCTTGTTGATTTACCAACGCACTCCACTGCCGGAGCGAGGTTTCATCATACTACCGGCGGCGTGGCGCCAGACGGGAATGGCCGCAACCCGCTAATGCAGACCGAACCGGGAATTCCCCCATGGATCTGATCTTGTGGCGACACGCCGAAGCGGAGGACGGGATCCCGGATGCCGCGCGCGGCCTCACCAGCAAAGGAAAGAAGCAAGCCAACCAGATTGCACTATGGCTGCGCGAGCGCCTGCCAGGCGGCTGCACGTTGCTAGTCAGTCCGGCGGTCCGCACGCAACAGACCGCTGCCGCCTTGGGAATGGAAATATCCACTTCTGCAAAAATCGGTGTCGGCGCTTTGCCAGCCGACCTGCTGGAAGCCGCTGGATGGCCGGACAAGTCCCGGCCCGTGGTTGTCGTCGGCCATCAGCCGACCCTGGGCATGGTCGCGGCGCGCCTGCTCACGGGTCGCGAAGCCGACTGGCCGGTGAAAAAGGGGGCAATATGGTGGCTCGCGTCACGCCATGGCGGCGGCAATCTGCAAACGGTGCTGCGCGCCGTGATATCGCCTGACTTGCTGTGAGCGCGCCGATTGCGAACACACTTGTTACGAACTCGATCAAACGCCGGCTAGGCGCCGCCGACTACCGGAGCCTTGTCGCCCTGCAACGCTCGAATCCCGAAGCTCATCCCCAGTGCGCGCCACTCCTCTGCCTCCGCCACTAACGCGGCTTCGGTCAGTGGATGATCGTCCAGCCAAACGCGCAACAGTGCAATCTCGAAATTATTGGCGCTCGCGCGGCATTCGATCTGGGACAGATCCATTTCGCTGCGTCGCTGCGAGAAAAGCACGGCGAGGCGCATTGCAAATATCAATGCCCAGTCCGGGCTTCCCTCGGCAAGCCCGGTGATTTTCACCAGCTTTCCTCGATGAGCAAGCACCAGTCGCGCCAGGCGCCCCTGCTCCATCTGTGAGAATCCTGGCATGTCGGCCTGAGCAAGGATATACGCGGAGTGCTTGTGATAGCCGGCATGCGCGATTGAAATGCCGATCTCGTGCAGGGAGGCCGCCCAGCGCAGCAATTGGCCGTGCGATTCGGGTGCGTCGCTTGCAATGGCGCGGTAGAGTCGGCCGGCGAGCCGCCCCACACGCGCCGCCTGGGCGGTGTCTACGTGGTAACGACGGGTGAATTCGTGAACCGTTGCCTCACGCATGTCCTGATGCCGCACCCGGCCGAGCAGATCGTATAGAACGCCGTGACGCAAACCGCCCTCGGTCGGCTCGAGTTCGTCGATTTCAAGTTCCAGCATCAGCGCAAGCATGATCGAAAGTCCGCCGGGCAGGACATCGACGCGGTCGTCGCGCATCCCCGGTATGTGCATCTTGTCGCGCAACTTCTCGATATCCCCGGCTTTGATCAGTTGTGCGCGCAGTTCCTTCAGTCCGTCGGGAGTGATTCCCCGTTTCGACCACCCGTTGACCCTCAGTACGCTCGCCAATGCCTTCGCGGTGCCCGACGACGCGACAGCATGTTTCCATCCAGCGCGCCGATAATCCTTGATGATGCGCTGCAACTGGCTCGCGGCCGCGAGTTCTGCCGCCTTGAAATCGGACTTTTCCAACCTGCCTTCGGCAAAGAACTTCAGGGTGTGACTGACGCATCCTATCGAGACGCTCTCAACGAGTTCGGGCTCCAGCCCGGTTCCGATAATGAATTCTGTGGAACCGCCGCCAATATCGACGACCAAGCGCCTTTCCTGTAGCGGAGGCTGGCTGTGCGCGACACCCAGGTATATGAGGCGCGCCTCTTCCCGGCCGAAGACCACCTCGACCGGAAATCCCAAAACCGCCTCCACTTCGGCGAGGAACTGCTCGCGATTCTTCGCCACGCGCAACGCGTTGGTTCCAACGGCACGGACCGCTTCGGGCGGAAAACCGCGCAGACGCTCGCCGAATCGTCCCATGACTTCGAGCGCACGCAGTTGCGTGGCGCGATCGATGCGCTTGTCGCGCGTCAGTCCGGCGCCAAGACGCACCGGCGCCCGGAAACTGTCAAGCAGGTAGATTTGCTGATCAACAACCCTGCCGATCTGGAGATGGCAGCTGTTGGAACCCAGATCTACCGCGGCAAGCATGTCGTGTTTCAATTGATCGATAACTCGTCGAATTTTGCGCGACCATAGCATCGGCCACATTGCGACGCAATCGTTGCGGGCGATGCAAATGTTGCGGGCGAAGCAATCACTGCGGACAACGCTGTTGCCGAGGGCGAAGCAGCAATTGTGGACAAAGCCAATCCTGCAGACAAGGCAAACCCCGGCGATGCGAATTGCCCGCGAACCCAATTAGGCGGCCGCGTGGCCGGCGTAAAATACTGGCGTGGCGCTTGGCAGCATTCACATTCCAGGAAATCAATCTCGACCATCCCCGTTTGAAAGCCATTCGGTCAGCTTAACCATGGAATATGACAAAGGTGTTTCACAGGATGGCTGGAAGGCTGTAGCAAAAATGGAACCGAATCAACTTATCCTGCCGCACTCATGGTGACCTTCACCCGCCCGATTCGGGCCCGCAAGGGGCCGCAGTTCCTCGCACGGGAACTGGGTATCCTTGCCTTCAACCGGCGCGTGCTCGCGCAAGCGGAGGACCGGCGAGTCCCTCTGTTGGAGCGGCTGCGTTTCCTGTGCATCGTATCGAGCAATCTCGATGAGTTTTTCGAAATCCGGGTCGGCGAAATCAAGGAGCGCATCAAGCTGCGCAACGAAGCGGGAAGACCGGGCGAAGCACCGGCGGGCGAGCTGTTTTCTGCAGTCAGCGCAGAAGCCCATGCTCTGGTTGCCGATCAATATCAGCAATTGAACGATGAGATTCTGCCTGCCCTGGCGGAGAAGGGCGTCAGCTTCCTGCTGGAGCAGCACTGGAGCAATGCACAGCGCGCATGGCTGCGCGAGTTTTTCGCGCGCGAGATGATGCCGGTACTCACACCCATCGGACTCGACCCGGTGCACCCATTTCCCCGCGTGCTCAACAAGAGCCTCAATTTTGCCGTGCAGCTTGAAGGACGCGACGCGTTCGGCCGAAATTCCGGGATCGCAATCGTCCAGGCTCCCAGGCTGTTGCCGCGCGTGATACGCCTGCCGCAGCAAACCGCAGGCGCCGGGTATCACTTCGTGCTGCTAACGGCAATCCTTCAGGCATTTGTCGGAACCTTGTTTCAGGGCATGGCTGCCTTGGGATCGTATCCTTTCCGGGTAACCCGCAACAGCGACCTGTTCCTCGACGAAGAAGAGATCAAGGACCTGCGCCTGGCCCTGCAGGGCGAGTTGCCCCAGCGCCATTTCGGCGATGCAGTACGCCTGGAAGTCGCTGAGGGCTGTCCAGCGGAAATGCAGACGTTCCTGCTGGGTCAACTCGGTCTCGATCAACCCGACCTGTACCGAGTAAATGGACCGGTCAACCTGGTGCGCCTGATGCAGATTCCCGACCAGGTGGATATTCCGGCCCTCAAATTCAGGCCGTTTCTGGGCGGCGTTCCCAAGAGCGTGGAGAAGCGGGCGAACCTCTTGCGCAGCATCCGGGCCGGCGACATCCTGCTGCACCATCCATTCCAGTCCTTTAACCCGGTGATCCGCTTTCTCGACGAGGCGGCCGACGATCCCGATGTGGTGGTGATCAAGCAAACCGTCTATCGCACCGGACCGGAGTCGGAGTTGATGAAATCGCTCATCCAGTCAGCCCAGCGCGGCAAGGAAGTGACAGTGGTCGTGGAACTGCTCGCCCGTTTCGACGAGGAAGCGAACCTGAACTGGGCAGCGCGCCTCGAAGAGGTCGGTGCTCACGTGGTCTACGGCGTGGTCGGCTACAAGACCCATGCCAAGATGTCCCTGGTCGTTCGTCGCGAATCGGGAAAACTGCGTCGTTACGTTCATTTGTCAACCGGCAACTACCACCCGCGCACCGCCGCGCAATATTCGGACTTTGGATTGTTCACGGCCAACGAAAAAATATGCGAGGACGTAAACGAAGTGTTCAAGCAACTGACAGGGCTGGGCCGTGCCCGTCGGCTGCATCATCTGTGGGTATCGCCATTTTCACTCCATGATCGCATCATGGCGGCAATCAAGCGTGAAATGCGCAACGCCCGTTCCGGCAAACCCGCGTACATCATCGCCAAGATGAATTCGCTCCTCGAACCGAAGGTCATTTCCGCCTTGTACGCGGCTTCGGCGGCAGGCGTGAAAATCGATCTCATCGTGCGGGGCGTGTGCTCCCTTCGGCCGGGCATTTTGGGCCTGTCGGAAAACATCCGGGTGCGTTCCATCGTGGGGCGCTTCCTTGAGCACACGCGCATCTTCTGCTTTGCCAATGGCGGAGAGGAACTCGTCTATCTGTCCAGCGCCGACTGGATGGAGCGCAATTTCTTTCGACGCATCGAACTGTGTTTTCCCGTCCTGGACCGGAAACTCGCCCGGCGCATTATCAATGAAGGATTGAAACCATATCTCTTGGACAATACCCAAGCTTGGGAAATGGATGCGGACGGACATTACTACAGGAAAATTGCCCGCGGGCGCGTTCGGCGATCCGCGCAAAAACAGTTGCTCGATCTCCTTACTGCCGGCTAATTTTTCAACTTTCAATCGCTCTGCCCTGCTCCCATCCTGCCTCAGAAACCATCTATCGTATTTGTATTAGTATAATTTCTCGGCGGCATTCTTTCCGGCGCGTCTCCACGCCGAGTCAGCGCCGTTGGAAGGGCCTATATGGTAAGAAGTCCGTTCAAGGGAAAGACTGGGGCGATGCGCCTGATCAGCGCGTTTCGCAATTCACTGCAGGGATTCGCATCCGCTTTCAGGCATGAGGCTGCATTCCGGCAGGAATTGCTGCTTGCCGCCTTGCTTATCCCGGTTGCGCTCGCCGTTCAGGAAAGTGGTGCGGCCAAAGCCTTGCTCATAGGCAGCGTGCTGCTGGTTCTGGTCGTCGAACTGCTCAATTCCGCGTTGGAAACGGCGGTCGACCGGATTTCTCTTGATGCTCACCCGCTCTCGAAGCGCGCCAAGGATATCGGCAGTGCTGCCGTATTCGCCAGCCTGATCAATGCCGCAGTGGTGTGGACTCTGATTCTGTGGCCGCAAGCTCGGTGAAAAAATGCGTCGCTCCCCTAGTCCGCGTCACACCCGGTAATAGCTCCGGTACCATTCGACGAAGCGTGCGACGCCTGTGTCAATGGTGGTGACCGGCCGGAAACCGACCGCCCGTTCCAGGGCCGAGGTATCGGCAGAAGTTGCCTCAACGTCCCCCGCCTGCATCGGCAGCAACTCCAACCGGGCCTTTCGGCCGAGGCAGTGTTCCAGCACTTCGATGTAGCGCAGTAGCTTTTCCGGGTGATTATTGCCGATATTGAAAATCCGGTAAGGCGCGTTGCTCGTGGCGGGCGAATCCAGCGCGGAAGCATTATCGGCCGCGGGAGCACGGTCGATGACGCGGACGACGCCTTCGACAATGTCGTCCACATAGGTAAAATCACGTGTCATTTCACCGCCGTTGAAGACAGGGATGGGTTCGTCGGCGAGGATGCCCCTGGTGAACTTGAACAACGCCATGTCGGGCCGACCCCACGGGCCGTATACCGTAAAGAATCGCAGACCCGTGACCGGCAACGCGAACAGGTGCGCGTACGAGTGCGCCATCAGCTCGTTGGAGCGTTTGGTGGCCGCGTACAGCGATACCGGGTGATCCACCGGATCACGCTCGGAAAAAGGCAGCTTGCGGTTCCCGCCATAGACCGAACTGGAAGAGGCGAAAACCAGATGACTCACGCCATTGTGGCGGCAACCTTCCAGAATATTCGCGAAACCGGCGATGTTGGCTTCGATATAGGCATGCGGGTTTTCCAGGGAATAGCGAACGCCGGCCTGCGCTGCCAGGTGCATCACGGCGTCGAAGCGGTGCGTGGCGAACAGGCGCTGCATTGCGGCGCGGTCGGCGATATCGAGCTTCTCGAAACTGAATGCCGCTTGAACCGTTAGGCGGTCGAGCCGCGCCTGCTTCAGCGACACGTCGTAGTAGTCGTTGAGGTTGTCAATGCCGACGACGCTGTCGCCGCGCGCGGTCAATCTGTGCGTCAGTGTTGAGCCGATGAAGCCGGCCGCACCGGTGACGAGTATTTTCACGCCTTGTCCTTTCTTGATGCCGCGCTGGCCCTGGTACCGGATGCCGCTTAGCGGCCGTGCCCGATAAGTATGCCTACCAGCCAGATGGTGAACACCCCCAGCGCAATGAGGGAAACCTGCTGCACGGTAGCGCCGATTTCGGGACGCTTGTGCAGACCGGGTATCAGGTCGGCCACGGCAACGTAGATCATGCTGGCCGCAGCCAACGCAATGACGGTGCTGATCCACTGCTGCATGGTCTGCAGCGCGAAGTACGCGAGCAGCGCTCCCACCAGCATGGCGAGACTTGACAGGAGATTCAAAGCGAAAGCTGCGGTCTTGCTGTAGCCGGAGTGCAGCAGGATGATGAAATCACCGATCTCCTGCGGAATTTCATGGGCGATCACGGCCACGGCGGTGACAATGCCGAGTTGCGTGCTTTCGAGAAAAGCCGCCGCGATGAGTATGCCATCGACAAAATTGTGAAAACTGTCGCCTATGACGATCATCATTCCGCTGCGGCCGTTATCGTGCGCCTCGGCCTGAATGTGTGCCAACGCGCCACGCGCGTTCCCGCCGGCACCACGCGCGTTCCCGCCCGTGGCGCCGTGCCCGCCATGGGCATGCGCGACGGCACCTGTTTCCTCGTGCGGCGTGTGCACCTCGCAGTCCTCCAGATGGCAGTGCCGCCACAGGACCAGTTTCTCGAGAACGAAGAAGCCGAGTATGCCGGCCAGGATGGTGCCGGCGACATAAGGGACTTCGGCCGTATTGGAGAATGCGTGCGGCAACAAATTCAGGAAAACAGCGCCGAGCAATGCGCCTATCGCGTAGCTGACCAGTGCATGCACCCAGCTTGCCCGCGCGGTAAACGCAAACAGCCCGGCCAGCAGGACGCTGGCGACGCCACCCAGGACGCTTGCTGCGGAAATCCAGGCTATCGTTGCCATCTGGGGATATTCGTTCCGGCTGCCATCAGGCAATCCACACCAGGCTCGCCATGCGGCCGGTCGGTCCGTCCCGGCGATAGGAGAAGAATCGCCGGACATCGGTATGGGTGCACCAACCGCCGCCGTGCACCGACGTTACCCCGGCGCCCGACAGCCGCTGCCGTGCAAGTAGGTACAGGTCGGCGAAATATTTTCCGGACTGTCCGGGGGTGAATGCGGCGGCTGCATTGACATCGTGCCTCACGAACGCCTCCCGCACTTCATTACCGACTTCATACGCCTGCGGGCCGATCGCTGGTCCCAGCCATGCCAGCACCCGCTCCGGGGGGCATTTCAACGCACGCACCGCCTGCTCTACGACACCGGCGGCGAGCCCGCGCCAACCGCCGTGCACCGCGCCCACCGCGGCACCGTCGCGTTCGCACAACAGGACCGGCAGGCAGTCGGCGGTCAGCACGGCACACACGCGCTGCGGCGCGTGTGCCACCGCCGCATCGGCTTCGCAGAGTCGCACATCGCTGCCCGTTGCATCGAGTACGCGGATTCCATGCACCTGCTTCATCCATAGGGGCTCTGCCGGAAGCAACTTGCGAAGCAGTCCCCGATTGCGTGCGACAGATTGCGGAGCGTCGCCGCTGTTGGTGCCCAGATTAAACGCAGCATACGGACCGGTGCTGAATCCGCCTGTGCGCGTGGTCACCATGGACATCACGCGTGCCGGAGCCGGCCAGTTCGGAATGATCGTCTCCAGATCAGGAATCACATCGCTCACGCAGCGTCTCCAGCAGGTGATTCATGTCCGATGGCGGCGGCGCCTCGAACCGCATCGGCTGGTCGTTTTTCGGATGGATCAGGGCTAGATGCGCAGCATGCAGGGCCTGCCGCTCGAAAGGTTCAATGCCGTCTGCGATACGCCGACGCCCGCCATAGACGATATCTCCAACCAGCGGGTGGCCCAGCGATTTCATGTGGACGCGGATCTGGTGGGTGCGGCCGGTGCGCAGGCTGCACTCGAGCAGGGTCGCCGCGCCAAACCGCTGCAGCACGCGATATCCGGTGGCGGCAGGCTTGCCCGAATTCACCACCGCCATGCGTGTGCGCTGCCGCGGATCGCGGCCTATCGGCGCCTCGACCTCGCCGCCCTGCTGCAAATCACCGTGCACCAGAGCCAGGTATTCGCGCGTCACCGTCCGGGCCTGCAACTGACGCACCAGACTGGTTTGCGCCTCCAGGGTTTTCGCCACCACAAGCAATCCGCTGGTGTCCTTGTCGAGGCGATGCACGATGCCGGCGCGCGGGATTTCGTCGAGTCCGGGCAGATGATGCAACAGCGCGTTCAGCAGGGTACCCTGCCAGTTGCCGTTTCCCGGGTGGACCACCAGTCCGGCGGGCTTGTTGATGACCAGTATTGCATCGTCCTCGAAGATTGCGTCAAGACCGATGGCCTCTGCCTTGTTTTCACCTTTGCCTGTTTCAACAGGCGGTTCCAGCACGACAGCCTCGCCACCCCAAACACGCTGCTTAGGCTTGGGAATCGCGGCCGTTACGGGAGCGCCGCGAGCAAACACGATGCGAATATGGCCTTGCAGCAGCCAGCCCTGCAGGCGACTTCTGGAATGTTCGGGGAACAACAGCGCCAACGCCTGATCCACCCGCAGTCCGGCCATTTCTCGAGGCACCTGGCGGCGCGACGACCTTTCCGATACGCCTTCCTGTTTGGAATAAGCCTGCTGCAGACCAGGGCCGACATTGCGTCCCGCCGGCGAGGCCGCGCTATAATATTCCGATTGCACTTGGTGTTCCGACATGAAGCGTAGTTTAGCGATATTCCTTCTGCCCCTGTTGCTGTCGGGCTGCTTTTTCTTGGCCGATCCCGTCGATGAAACGGCCAGTTGGTCGGCAACGAAGCTGTACACCGAGGCCAAGGACGAGTTGACCGGCGGGGGCTACCAGAAAGCCATTTCGTATTACGAAAAGCTGGAGTCGCGCTATCCATACGGCCGCTACGCGCAGCAGGCACAGATCGAAATCGCGTACGCGTATTTCAAGGACGGAGATATCACGTCCGCCATCGCGGCAGCCGACCGGTTCATCAAGCTCCACCCCAATCATCCCAACGTCGATTACGCCTATTACCTCAAAGGCCTGGTGAATTTCGCGGGCGATCTCGGGATCATCGGTGCGTATGTCGATCAGGACCCGAGCGAACGCGATCCGAAGGCAGCACGCGAATCGTTCGACTCCTTCAAGGAACTGGTCAACCGCTACCCGGAGAGCAAGTACGCCCCGGACGCCCTGGCCCGAATGAAATATCTGGTGAACGCGCTCGCCGGCCATGAAGTACACGTTGCGCGCTACTACATGAAACGCGGTGCCCATATCGCCGCGGTCAACAGGGCGCAATACGCACTTAATCAGTACCCGCAAACTCCCGCCCTGGAAGAAGCCCTGTTTATCCTGGCCAAGGCCTACGATCTTCTCGGCATGAATGACCTGCGGGACGACGCCGACCGTGTGATGAGAAAGAATTTTCCCGACAGCGCGTACCTGAAAGGCGACGGCAAGTCCGGCGCCTGGTGGCAGTTCTGGAAATCCTGATCGGAACCCACGGTCACGGCGGAGCGCGCCGGCCGCTCATCTGCGGCAACTGAACGCCGATCTCTTTCGATACATCAGCTTTTCGCTCAACATGTTCGACGGGTTTTTCCGAGGCGTTGAAAAATCCGATTACCTCGTCCAGTTCGCGCGTCTGACGCATCGGTGGAAGGCCCGGCAAGATACGCCGCCCATAGGGACGCGTTATCAGGCGATTGTCGCAGATCATGAGGACACCGCGGTCGCTTTCATCGCGAATCAACCGCCCTGCTCCCTGCTTCAGGGATAGTGCTGCCTGGGGCACCTGGTATTCCATGAACGGATTGCGGCCCGAGCGTTCCATTTTCTCGAGCCGTGCCTGGATGACCGGGTCGTCAGGCGGCGCGAATGGCAGTTTGTCGATTACAACCAGCGACAGCGCGTCACCGCGCACGTCCACCCCCTCCCAAAAGCTGGCGCTCGCCACCAGCACTGCCTTGCCCAGCCGGCGAAATCGATCGAGCAATTCGGTCCGGGAACTCTCGCCCTGCAAGAGCAGCGGCGTATCGCGGTTCAATTTCTGCCTTAACGCCTCATGCGCGTGGCGCATCGCGCGCAGCGTGGTGAACAGCAAGAACGTCCCGCCAGGGTTGGCATGAATCACCGGCAGCGCCGCCTCGACCACCGCCTCGGTATGATCGAGGCTGCCCGGGTCGGGCATGCGGCGCGGGATGTAGAGCAGGGCGTTGCGCTCGTAATCGAATGGGCTATCCCAACTGCCGGTGGCAGCATGTTCGAGCCCCATTTCTGCAGCGTAGTGACTGAAATCCCCTCCCACAGTCAAGGTGGCAGAAGTCAGTATCCAGGCACGCGGGCGGCCGGCAATCTGTCTGCGGAAAATCGCCGCAATGGACAGCGGCGTGGCGTGAAGCTGCAACGACGAACCAAATGCCTCTGCCCAGCGCACTACCTCATGCTCGGAATCCGCCTCATCCGGGTCGCGCCAACGGGAGACCTGCGCCAACAGCCCGGCCGCACGCTCCGCGCAACGCTCCAGGCCTTCGGCACGCGCAGCCTGCCGTGCGAGGCCCTCGTGCAGCGCAAGCAGTGCACGCTCGACCGCCTCCAGCGCCGGATGGAAGGCGGCCTTGGCGCGCAGCGTTCTTTCAGCAAGCCGCGCCGTGCCTTCGCCGACCGCGAGACGAAGATCGCGTGCCGCTTTATCAAGCGTGGCGGCGAGCGGCGGCAGATCGATGGCATCGCGCGCTTCTGCCAACGCCTCGTTCCGCGCGTCCCGCGCAAGATCGGTCAGTTGCGCAGTGGACGTCGTCTCGCCGAAAAACAAAGTTGCCGTCTGCGGGAGCTGATGCGCTTCGTCCAGTATCACGGTATTGCATGCCGGCAGCAGTTCAGTCATCCCTTCATCGCGCAACACCACGTCGGCAAAGAACAGGTGGTGATTGACCACGACGACGTCGGCGGCAAGCGCCTCTTTTCGGGCTGACATCACGAAACACTGGTCATGATGCTTGCACGCCTGGCCTAGGCAATTTTCGCGAGTGGAGGTCGCAAGGCCCCACACCGCCGCGCCTTCCGGAACCTCCGGGAGCTCGCTCTTGTCCCCGCTACCCGTCGTCCTCGCAAAACGCGCGATGGCCTGCAGTTGCGACACCTCCAACCTGCTGCCCAGCCGGCCCTCCAGCAGATTGCGCTGGAGATAGTAATGACAGACGTAATTCGCCCTCCCTTTGAGCAAAGCAGTGGTCACTGGCACATTGAGCGCGCTCCGAACAAGCGGCAGGTCGCGGTGGTACAACTGGTCCTGAAGCGTCTTGGTGCCGGTGGATATGATTACCTTTCCGCCACACAGCAGTGCCGGAACGAGATACGCGACCGTCTTGCCCGTGCCGGTGCCGGCCTCAAGGATCGCGGTGCCATTGCCACGGATCGCCTGCGCCACATGCTCGGCCATTTCCAGTTGTTGCGGGCGAACCCGGTAACCCGTCATTTGCTCCGCAAGGCGGCCGCCAGGCCCGAATACTTCGTGAAGATCCGTGGAAGCGACTTGAGTCATCGTTACATTTTCCTGGATTACGGGACTCTGGAGCGATCGCCGTAGGTACGATAAATTGCCGGATCGATACTGCTTCAATGACCTAACCCATCCGACGTTCACCCGGCGGTTGCGGGATGGAGCGCCATCTCTCCGCGGCGATTTCCTGTTTACAACGCAGACATTCTGCACTAAATTACATAAACAATGTGCTACAAAACACTGATTATTTTAGCGTTATCGTCGCTTACGTGGGGATGTGCCATGGCGCCTACGGCTGACCGCGATATGGTTCCACCATCAGCGCCGTTAGCGCAACCTAGAGTGTCCAGCGCGCCAGACCAGACCGTTGCCCGCGATGCCGTTGCCGAGGCGGTGTTTCACGCCCTCGCTACCGCGGGCATCGAATATCAGCGAGGGGGAAGCTCGCGCGCGACCGGGTTCGACTGCAGCGGGCTGGTGGTGCATGTGTATCGCGAGGCGTTCGGAATCGTTCTGCCGCGCAGCACACGTGCCCAGAGTGAAGCCACCAGGCCCGTGGCGCTTGACGATCTCCAGCCTGGCGACCTGCTCTTTTACAACACGCAGAGCAAGCCGTATTCCCACGTCGGGATATTTCTTGGCGAGGGCAGGTTCATTCATGCACCGAAGCCAGGAAGCGCCGTGCGCATGGAAAACCTGCACGCCGGGTATTGGAGCAAGCGGTTCGACGGCGCCCGGCGCGTGGCGCGGGTAACGGCCGAATAGGTTCCGACGCATTGCGTACCGGCGGTTCGGCACCGGCAAGAGTGATAGAAGTGACAGACGAGATGGAATTTCAGACAACCGTCGCCTCCGACACACTATCAAGAATGATTCTCATCTTGTATTGAGAATGGGAATCATTCTTTTACAATACCCGTATCGCTTGGCAATCCCGATAACACCCCACATGCAAGGCTGCACATGACGAATCGCTCATGCAACATGACGGGAGTGCTCGCGCTAATGTGCTTGAGCGCACTTTCCTTCTCCGTCCCGGCCGATGCACAGGTTCTGAATCTCTATACCGCCCGGCACTATCAGACGGACGAGGCGCTCTACGGTAATTTCACAAAGCTCACCGGGGTGAAAATCAACCGCATCGAAGGTAGCGAGGACGCGCTGTTCGAGCGCATCCGCAGCGAAGGCGCCAACAGCCCGGCAGATGTCTTCATCACCGTCGACATCGGCCGCTTATGGCAAGCCGAACAGGGCGGAGTATTCCAGAAGATCAAATCCCCGCTCCTGGAGTCACGCATTCCAGCTTCGTACAGGAATTCAGAGGGTCAGTGGTTCGGCTTCTCCGCACGGGCGCGTGTGATTGCCTATAACAAGCGCATGGCGCAACCCGGCGACCTGAAAAATTACGAAGACCTCGCCGACCCGAAATGGAAGGGCAAGATCTGTATCCGATCTTCCTCCCATCCTTACAACCTTTCACTCACATCCAGCATGATTGCCAGCATAGGCGAGCAACAAGCCGAAACGTGGGTGCAGGGGCTCGCCGCAAATCTCGCCCGCAAGCCGCAGGGCGGCGATACCGACCAGTTGAAAGCCGCCGCCGCAGGCGAATGCGCAATTGCCGTGACCAACACCTACTATCTGGTCCGGCTGCTGCGTTCCACCCGCCCCGACGAAAGAAAGGTCATGGAGCAACTGGGTGTGGTGTGGCCAAATCAGGACAACCGAGGCGTACACATGAACGTATCTGGCGGGGGAGTGGCGAAATACTCGCCCAATCGCGATGCGGCGATCAAATTTCTTGAGTACCTCGCGAGCAACGAAGCGCAGGCCTATTTTGCCGATGGCAACAACGAGTGGCCGGTCGTCGCCTCCGTCAAGACAAACAACGCAGCGCTGGAATCACTCGGCAAATTCAAGTCCGACCCGCTCAACGTGAGCATGATCGGCAAGAACCAGCCGCTGGCGCAGCGCATTTCCGATCGTGCGGGTTTCCGCTGAGCGGCGAGTCCGGACGCAGCCTGGACCCGCCGCCTATCCGGAACGCCTCGCGGCGATCTGCCTGGACAAAATCAACAGCGGAATCAGGGCCACGGCAACGATTACCAGCGACGCGGCTGCAGCTTCCGGCAGGCGCTCATCTTTCGCCATGGTATAGGCCTGGACGGCCAGAGTGTCAAAATTGAATGGGCGCATCGCGAAGGTCGCTGGCAATTCTTTCATCACGTCGACGAACACCAGCAACGCGGCCGTAAGCATGCTGCCCCACATCATCGGCACATGCACCTTCCACAACGTCCCGGATGGGGTATGCCCGAGAATCCGGGCGGCATCTTCCATGCTCGGCTTGATTTTCGCCAGTCCGGCATCCACTGTCTGAAGCGCGATGGCCAGAAACCGGACCAGATAGGCGTACACCAGCGCAGCGATGCTGCCGGTCAAGATCAGGCCGGTCTTGACGCCAAAGTAATGCGCCATCCAATCGGCGATCAGGTTATCCAGCCGTGCCACAGGCATCAGGACGCCCACCGCAATCACAGCGCCAGGCAACGCGTAGCCGAGTCCTGCACCGCGCTTTGCCAGTATCACTGCGCGGCTGCCTGTCATTCGCACCGCATACGCCAGCAACACTGCGACTACTACGGCAATGCAAGCCGTGACGCTTGAAAGGATAAAGCTGTTGCCTACCAGGTCGATCAGGCGTGCCGTAAATAGCGGTTCCGGGTCGGTCAGTGTCAGATGCAACAGCATGCCTGCGGGAAGCAGAAAGCCGAACACCGGCGGCGTGAGGCAAATCAAACCCGCCGCCGCCGCGGGAAGTCCGGACAGTCTCTCGGCCCGGTCGGGACGCGATACGGTGTTGTAGAAACGAGCGCGGCCTCGGTTTTGCTGCTCCAGTGCCACCAGCACCACGACGAACATCAGCAGCAGCACAGCCAATTGCGCTGCGGCGACTTTGTCCCCCATGGATTGCCACGCTCGGAATATGCCTACAGTAAACGTTTCGACAGCAAAGTACGACACCGTACCGAAATCGGCCAGTGTTTCCATCAACGCAAGCGATACTCCCGCGACAATAGCCGGCCGGGCAAGCGGCGCGGCCACTCGGAAAAATGTCCCCCACACGGTTCTCCCCATCAGCCGTCCGGCTTCGATCAGGTTCGCCGACTGATCGAGGAATGCGGCGCGGGCCAGCAGATATACATAGGGATACAACGCCAGCGAAAACATAATGACGGCCCCCCCGGTCGACCGTACCGGCGGAAACCAGTACTCCTGGGCGCGCCATCCGGTCCACTCTCGCAATGCAGTCTGGACAGGCCCTGCGAACTGCAGCGCGTCCGTGTAAGCATATGCAAGTACATACGCCGGCATCGACAACGGCAAGATCAGCACCCACTGCAGCCAGTCCTGTCCGGGAAAGCGGTAGGCCGTGACGAGCCATGCCGTGGACACGCCGATCACTGCCACCCCGACGCTCACCCCGAGCAGCAGTACGAGCGTAGTCGCGACATATTCCGGCAGCACTGTCGCCAGGAGGTGTGCCCATGCCCCCTGCCCCGGCAGGAAAACATGGGCGATAACCACCACGACGGGCAGCGCAAGCACCAAAGCCACCCCCAGCGCGCTGAACGCAAGGCCAGGAGCGGAAAAGATACCCGCGCCGGAAGGTGCCGATGGAGTCAAGGTCAGGCTGGCCGATTGCGATGTCATAAAGTTGTTAGTTTCGAGCGTAGCGTCCGCAACGCAGAGCTGGCATTGCAAAATGTCGATCGCGCGAGTCTATCAAGAACGATTCTTGATTGGGACGCAAGTCATTGCCGCTATAATCCCGCATTATGTCCTCCCTGCCCCAACCCATCGCACCCCTCCTGGAACTACGTGGACTGAGTCACGCGTACGGCAGCCAGGAAGTCGTGCTTCATCTGTCCTTTACGCTCCAGCGCGGCGCCATCGGTTGCCTGCTCGGGCCCAGCGGTTGCGGCAAGACTACCGTGCTGCGATCGATCGCCGGATTCGAGCCGGTTTCAGCCGGGGAAATTCTGTTGGGCGGCAAACTGGTCAGCCGCCCGGGCATGAGAGTGCCGCCTGAAGCACGTCGTATCGGCATGGTCTTCCAGGATTACGCCCTCTTTCCACACCTTTCTGTGCAGGCCAATGTTGCGTTCGGGCTGCACGCGCTGCCGCGCGCGCAACAATCGAGCCGTACAGAGGAGTTCATCGAAGCGGTGGGACTTGCGGGACTGGATGCGAAATATCCGCATGAACTTTCTGGCGGGCAGCAGCAGCGCGTTGCACTGGCGCGGGCACTGGCGCCCCAACCCGATCTGCTGCTCCTGGACGAGCCATTCTCCAACCTCGACGTTGAACTGCGAGAGCGCCTCAGCCTGGAAGTGCGCGAGATCATCAAACGCACGCACACCACTGCGGTCCTCGTCACCCACGATCAGAATGAGGCGTTCGCCATTGCCGACGAAATCGGCATCATGAATCGCGGGACCATTGAGCAATGGGATACGGCCTACAACCTCTATCACCGCCCTGCCAGCCGTTTCGTCGCCGACTTCATCGGTCAGGGCGTGCTGCTGCCCGCGCAGGTCATGTCACCCCATCAGGTGGAATTCGAGCTTGGCGTGCTCAACGGCAACATCCCCCAAAGCTGCGAGGTCGGGTGCGACCGCTGCGGTAAAGGCTGCGAAGTGCAGGTGCTGCTGCGCCCCGACGACGTGGTGCACGACGACTTGAGCGCGATGAAGGCCGAAGTCCTGCACAAGGCGTTTCGCGGTGCGGAGATTCTTTACACTCTGCGCCTTGCCAGCGGCCGCAAGGTGCTGGCTTTGGTTCCCAGCCACCACAACCACGCGCTTGGCGAGCGCATCGGTATTCGTCTCGACGTGGATCACGTCGTGACGTTCCCGCCGGAAGTTGCTGTGGCAGGCTAAGGTCCACGACCTGCCACCCTCCGGTGCCCACTGGTCTGGAGCGCCCGGCCACTGGCGCTCGCATGCGCTTATTCGATATTGAACACGAACAGCACGTCGACCGAAAATTCCCGGTTGCGCAATGCCGGCGGTATCTGCACCAGCGGTTTCGCCTTGCGAATGGTTTCGACGGCGTGCTTGTTTATCTGCTCGTGACGACTGGGCTTGGTTAACTCGATGGTCGAAATCATGCCGTTCGCGCCGATAACCAGGCGTGCACTGACCCGGATCTCGGCGCCGGACGGCTCATCCACTGACCGTGAATTGAGCGCTATCTTGTTATAGCGCTTCGCCGCGCCAAGCAGTGCAAGCCTGTATTGGCTTAGTGTCCCGGCATCCTCTGTCCCATCCTGCGACAGCCGCGGCGCAGGATCACCACGAGGCGCCTGCGGTACCGGCTCGGATGCCCGGGGCGCCGACGGTGCAAGAGGTGGTGGCGACGGCGCGCTCGCCTCCGTCGATGCCGGGGGTGGTAGAGGGGCAACAGGTGCGGGCGAGGCAACCTGTGGCGTAGCGGGCGTCGGCGTGGGCAGCGCCAGCGGGCGCGGGGCGGTCGGCGGAGGAGGCTCCACTTTCGGTTTTGGGCGCTCGGGTTGCGCCGGAGTAGGTGGGACCACAACCGGCACCGATTGAGCGGGAGTACTTTCAGCCGATACCGGCGGCACGAGTCGCGCCGTAAGCACACGAGCAGTGACCGCAGGTGGGGTCTGCGGCATTCCAGGTATCAGCGCGAGGGCAGCCGCGTGCAAAATCAGGGACATCGCCACGCACAGCAGAATCGTCCGCTGTTGCGACTCGGTGGCAGATATATCGGCGTGAGCGGCTGAGGCCATCAATGTATTCGTGGGCGTCTGTGGAAAAACCGCGGCGCAGCCAATTTTATCGCACACGGACGGCGCCCTTTCATTCCCGTGGGACATTGGAACCGGGCGATCTTCTGAAATCGCATAAACTAGATGGACAATTTGATCCCTTTCCATCTCCTTTCCCACCCTTCTGCACGGACACCTGCATGTGGCGCCCTCCGCAACGCATCAAATGGCACACTGATCCCGGACAGTGGCCGACGGCCGACGAGGCTGCCCGCTCACTTCTCTTCAGCCCGATCGACGTAGGAACAATGCGCCTTTCCAGCCGCACCTGGATCCCAGCGATGGTGCCGTGGCGCGCCACTGAGGAGGGTTTTGTTACGCCTGAGAATATCGAGTGGTACGCACGCTTCGCTCAAGGCCGGCCGGGTGCGATCGTAGTCGAAGCGACGGCGGTTCGCGACGTGCCCAGCGGTCCGTTGCTGCGCATCGGCGACGACCGGTTCATACCCGGCCTGAAAGACCTGGTGGAGGCGGTGCGCATTGCGAGCGATGGACAAACGCGCCTGCTGATCCAGATCATCGACTTTCTGTCGGTGCGGCGCCGGCCCGAGCGCGACAAGTTCCTGCAGCGATTCCTGAAGATAACCGACCGCCATCGCACCGCGATGGGCGCGCAAGGCATGCCGGATGACGAGGTCCGTGCGTTGCTATCGGCCGTGCCCGACGCGGAGCTGGAGCACATCCTGGACGAACGCGAATTCGAGGCCGTGCGCATGGGCTATCGTGAGCGCTTAACCGACATGGCCTTGTCACACATCCGTGACTTGCCCCAGGTGCTCCCCGAATTGTTCGCGCAAGCAGCGCGCCGCTCGCGCGAAGCAGGTTTCGACGGCGTAGAACTGCACTACGCGCACGCCTATACCATGGCTTCGTTCCTCTCGGCCCGCAACACCCGTGCCGATGGCTACGGCGGGACGAGGGAAAACCGGATCCGCCTGCCCCTGGAGGTGTACCGCCGGGTGCGCGAGGTAGTCGGCAATGATTACACCCTCGGATGCCGGTTTCTTTCAGAGGAATGCATCGAAGGCGGCAGCACCCTGGACGATGCCGCGTACTTCGGCGTCGAGTTCGCGCGCACCGGGATGGATTTCCTGTCGATGTCCCGCGGCGGCAAGTTCGAGGACGCCAAACAACCCGGCATCGGATGGGCGGCATACCCCTACACCGGACCAAGCGGCTACGAATGCATGCCGCAGTACATATCCGACGAGCGTGGGCCGTTCGGACGCAATATCGAACCGGTAGCCCGGATACGCAGCGCCATCCGCGACGCCGGTTTCGCCACCCCCGTCGTGCTCGCCGGGGGCATTCACGGATTCGGGCAGGCCGAGCAATTACTGCATGCTGGCAGAGCTGACATCATCGGGCTTGCGCGCCAGAGCCTGGCGGATCCGGATTGGTTCGAGAAGGTCCGCCTCGGCCAGGGCAAGGAAGTGGTCGTGTGCGAATACACCAATTACTGCGAGGCGCTCGATCAGAAGCACAATCAGGTTACCTGCCAGCTTTGGGATCGCAAGCAACTGGATGAACCCGGGGTGAGCAAGACTCGCGACGGAAAGCGCAGGCTGACCCCGCCACGATGGCGTGCCGATTCCGCTGAAACAGCCGGTTGAAGGCGCCAAGTCCCGGTAATCCGGAGCTTCACGAAGAACTTTCCGCGCCGGACGCAAGGCAAGATCACCTATAAATTTTTTCTTGCCTTCCGATTACATTTCGGGTATACAACGCGCTGCAGGATGCTCAAGCAGTGAAGTTGCTGGTCAGTCGTAGCCGCAGAAACGGCACCTCCGGTCCTCATTTCTCTTTCTTGATTGTCGTGCGCGAGGGCGCATGCCCGATCTTAAATTTTTTCAGGAAAGCAGAACATGCCGACAGGTACAGTAAAGTGGTTTAATGATGCGAAGGGCTTTGGATTCATCACCCCGGATGAAGGTGGTGAAGACCTCTTTGCCCATTTTTCCGCTATTCAGGGAGGCGGTTTCAAGTCACTCAAGGAAGGCCAGAAAGTTTCCTTCGACGTGACGACCGGTCCCAAAGGCAAGCAGGCTGCAAACATTAAAGCGGCATAGTCAGGCCGTGATAAAAAGCCCGGGCAACCGGGCTTTTTTTTGGGCGCAATAGTAAAATACCAGGCCACGGAGAGGTACCGAAGCGGTCATAACGGCGCTGACTCGAAATCAGATGGTCGGGTTTCCCGGCACGTGGGTTCGAATCCCACCCTCTCCGCCACCTGCAAGTAGCGATTCTGCCGGGAGCATTTTGTTCAGACTGCGCTATTATTTTTGTAAACCCCGACCCCGACACAGGACGATCAGCCTGCGCCGCGTCGCACATCAACATCCCCGGGGGGAAATTTGCAAGATTCCCCGTCCATCGCTGATAAATGCCACGTCCCGGAATATTTCCTGATATAGCATCCGTGTGCAAGTATTGGCCGATGCTGGGCCTGGTCGGCAGAGCTTAGTCGGCCGGTTTTCCTGAACTGAATTTCAAAGGAGGATTCATGAAACGCATTATTTTCTTGCTACTAAGCGCCTCGCTCGTTGCTGCGGGTTCGTCTGCACTGGCCCAGTCCCCGATCAAGCTGGGCTTTATCTCGGCCATAAGTGGACCATTGAGCGCCGTCGGTGCCGAGCAGAAACGCGGCTTCGACGTCGCCATGGAACACCTTGGCGGCAAGCTGGGCGGTTTCCCGATCGAAGTGATCATCGGCGATTCGAAGACAAACCCCGGCGCCACCGTGCAGGAACTTTCCAAGCTGATAGAAAAGGATCGAGTCGACCTGCTGACCGGCCTGACTGCTTCCAACGAGCTGGTGGCCGCAATCAAGCCGATCACCGACGCCAAGCTTTTTTTCATAGGCATGAACGGCGGGCCTGCGCAACTGGCAGGCGAGCAGTGCAGCCCCTACTACTTCAATGCCTCATTCCAGAATGCCCAGCTGACCACCGGCATCGGGCAGTACATGTCGCAGAAGGGCGTGAAAAAACTGTACCTGACGGGGATGGATTACGAAGCCGGCCACGAGCACACCAATGCGGCACGCACCGGGTACAAGGGTGAAGTGGTGAGCCATGTGTTCACGCCACTCGCGCAGGTGGACTTTGCCGCCGATATCGCCAAGATTCGCGCCTCGGGCGCAGACGGCGTATTCGCGTTCTATCCCGGCGGGCCGGGAATCGCATTTGTGCGCCAGTGGGCACAGGCGGGCATGACCGGCAAGATTCCGCTCTATTCCAACATCGCGTTGTCCGAGCCCACGGTGTTCCAGGCGCAGGGCAAAACTGCGTTGGGCATCATCCAGAGCGCGGTGTACTTCGCCGACCTGGACAATGCACCCAACAAGAAATTCGTCGCTGAATTCCGCAAGAAATTCAATCGGGATCCGGCCAGCTACGCCGGCATGTCCTATGACGCGATGATGCTCATGGATGCGGCAGTCCGGGAGGTCAAGGGCAACATCAAGAATCAGGACGCGTTCCGCGCCGCTCTTCGCCGGGCGGATTTTCAGAGCGTCCGCGGGCCGTTCAAGTTCAACCGCAACCATCAGCCGATCCAGAACACTTACGTAACAATCGTGGAACCGCGCGCCGACGGAAGCATGTATCTCAAACAGATCGGCATAGCGGCGGAGAACGCGCCCGACGAATTCGTCGGCAAGTGCGGGATGAAATAGCAGACATTTGGTAGCACAACGTGATGGGTACCGAGCTGCTCCTGGAGCAGGCATTCAACGGGGTGCAGCTCGGCATGATTCTGTTCCTTATGGCGGTAGGGGTCACGCTGGCGTTCGGGGTGATGAATCTCATCAACCTCGCGCACGGCTCCATGTTGATGCTGGGCGCGTATTTCATCGCCTTCACCGCAGGGAAGATTCCTTCGTTCCTCATCGCCCTCGCTGCCGCACTGTTGCTCATCGCCGTCGTCTCGGCAATTCTCGAAATCTTGATCATCCGGCCGATGTACTCGCTCGGCCATCTCGATCAGGTCCTTGCGACCTTCGGCATCAGCATTGCGTTGAATGAAGTCGTGATCATGATTTGGGGGCGAGAGGCGGTATTTGTCGCCCCGCCGGAATGGCTGGACGGCACCGTGCAACTGACGGCGTCTGTAAGCTATCCCGTGTACCGCCTCGCCATCACCGTCGTAGCCGCAGCAGCCGGGATCGGCCTGTGGCTGCTGCTCACACGAACGCGCCTTGGGATGCGCATCCGCGCCGGCGCCGAAAAGGGCGAAATCATAGGCGCACTGGGCGTCAATATCCGCGTTCTGTTCACGGCGGTGTTTGTCATCAGTTCGTTGCTTGCCGCCCTGGGCGGACTGATGCTCGGACCCTTGCTTGCCGTGCAGTCCGGCATGGGCGACTCGCTGCTCATTCTTGCGCTTGCCGTGGTGGTGATCGGCGGCGTGGGTTCGCTCAAGGGCGCACTGTACGCTTCACTCGCGGTGGGCATCATCGATACCTTCGGCCGGATGCTGTGGCCACAAATGCTTGGTACGATGGTGGGCAACATCGTCGCCAATTCGGCGGTCTACATCCTGATGGCTATAGTCATCGCCGTGCGGCCTGCCGGATTGTTTGGCCAGCATGGCCGCTGAAATTGTCACGCTCGCATCGCGCGCGCGGTGGCTCAGGATCGCGCTGATCGTGTTGCTTGCGATCGCGCTGGTCATCCCTCTCCTGGGACAACCTTATTACACCAAGCTGGTTGCGCGCATGGCGATATTCGCCATTGCAGCGATGAGCCTGGATCTGCTGGTCGGCTACGCAGGACTGGTCAGCTTCGGGCATGCCGCGTTTTTCGGGATTGGGGTGTATGCCGCCGGCCTCCTGCCGATGCTCGGCATTCAGCAGGCTGCAGTAATTCTTCCCGCGGCGGCACTGGCCGCGGGCATTGTCGGTGCGATCACCGGCGCCATTTCGCTGCGCGCTTCCGGGCTGTATTTCATATTCATCACCCTGGCGTTTGCACAGATGGTGTTTTATATCGCCACGGGCCTGCGCATGTTCGGCGGCGATGACGGCTTTCGCCTGCCTGCGCCGACGTTGCTGCTGCCCGGCGTGCCCCTGGACAATCCGGTTCCCCTCGCCTACACCATGATCGGCTCGCTGGTGCTGCTCACGTGGATCGCCAGGCGGTTGATGGCTTCGCGGTTCGGCAGGATCGTGGTTGCGGCACGTGATAACGAGGTGAAGCTCCGCGCCGTGGGGCTATCGCCCTTTCCTTCGCGCCTGCTGCTCTACACGATCGCGTCCGCGATGTGCGGCATAGCGGGCGCGGGATTCGCCAATCTCACGGAGTACGTTTCCCCCGCCAGCATCTCCTGGGTGGTGTCGGGGGAATTCCTGTTCATGGTCATACTCGGGTCGGCGGCCACCATTATCGGCCCCATCCTGGGTGCGATCGCATTCGTGGGACTGGAGCAGATTCTTTCCGCCTGGACCGGATACTGGATGTTCTGGCTGGGTGTACTGCTGGTGCTGCGCGTGTTGTTTCTCAGGCAGGGGCTCTACGGCCTGCTATCGGGTGATCGCGCCAGATGACCTCCTCGTCTGCAACCATGTCGCCCATTCTGGAATTGCGCAATCTGAACAAGCGATTCGGCGCCCTGGTGGTGACCGAGGACGTTTGCCTGAGCGTATTCCCGGGCGAGATCCACGCCCTCATCGGGCCAAACGGGGCGGGCAAATCCTGTCTGATCGGGCAGATTTCAGGCGAATTGCAGCCGGACAAGGGCGAAGTTTATTTCCGCGGCAAGCGCATAGACGGTCTGCCGGTTCACGCGCGCGCTTCTCTGGGCATTGCACGCGCCTACCAGGTCCCGCGCCTGTTCGGCTCACTCAGCGTGGAGGGAAACACCACCGTCGCCGAGATAGCCCGGACACGATCGGCATTCGATATGTGGCGGCCGGCTGCAGCCGACCCTGCGCTGGCGCAGGCGTCCATCAAGGCGCTCGAGCGCGTGGGCCTGCTCGAACAGTCGAAACGCCCCTGCGCCACCATCGCGCATGGAGAGAAGCGGCAACTGGAACTGGCGATGGGATTCGCAAGTTCGCCCTCGTTGCTTTTGCTCGATGAACCGCTTGCAGGATTGGGACCGAGCGACAGCGAGGCGATGGTTGCGCTGCTGCGCCGGCTTAAAAGCCAATACGCCATCTTGCTGGTGGAGCACGATGTGGAAGCCGTGTTTTCTCTCGCCGACAGGGTATCGGTGCTGGTAAGCGGCCAGATTATTGCGTCGGGGCCGGCCGATCAGGTACGCCATGATCCGAACGTGCGGTCCGCATATCTCGGTGAAGAGGCGTGAGATGAACGCCGACGCGGTACTCAGCATAGAGAAACTGGACGCCGGGTACGGCAGCGCGCAGGTGCTGTTCGGCGTCGACATCGACGTGCGCCGCAGCGAAGTGGTCGCACTGATGGGCCGCAACGGCATGGGCAAGACTACGCTCGTCAAGAGCATCGTGGGTCTCGCAGCGCGCATGGCCGGTCGCATACTCGTCGGGGGTGAAGACGTCACCCGCTGGGCGAGTTATAGGGTGGCCCGCAAAGGCGTCGGTCTGGTCCCCGAGGGCAGGCACGTGTTCAGCGCGCTCACGACGGAAGAAAACCTGGTAGCCACCGCGCGTGAACCTGCGGGTGGCAACGCCTGGTCGCTGGACGGCGTCTTTGAACTGTTTCCCCGGCTGGCTGAGCGACGGCGGCATTACGGCAACCAGTTGTCGGGCGGCGAGCAGCAGATGCTTGCCATCGGCCGGGCCTTGCTTACGCAGCCCACCCTGCTGATTCTGGACGAGGCGACCGAGGGGCTGGCCCCGCTGATTCGACAGGAGATATGGCGGACACTGCAAGTACTGAAATCGCGCGGCCTGTCGGTGCTGGTGGTGGACCGTAACCTGCGCGCGCTGGGAGCCCTGGCCGATCGCTACGTGGTGCTGGAGAAAGGCCGCGTTGCACGCACAGGCCCTGCTTCGGACCTGCTCGATCAACGGGCACTCATCGAGCGCTATATTGGCGTCTAGACTCGGCGCGTTCCCGCGAACGCATGTCGCGATGAGCCTGCTGCGCTTCCAGAAACAGGCAGTCTGGATTATTGTTTCAGAAATGGAAATCTGAAAATTCTTGAACAAGGAGTGCGTCATGCCTGATACCGCTGAAACCGCGATTCACCCGGCAAACACAGAGTCTTCCCGGGGAGCGCCGGCAGGCACCGCGCCCGCCGCCTTCGCGCGCAATTGCTGGTACGTTGCCGCGCTAGGCGAAGAAATAGAACATGCTCTCCTCAAGCGAACCATCGCCGCAGAAGATCTTGTGATGTACCGCACCGTCGCCGGCAAGGTGGTGGCGCTGCTTGATCGCTGCCCGCACCGCCTTGCACCACTCTCGAAAGGCACGTTGGTGGGCGACAGCGTGCAATGCAACTATCACGGCATCACCTTCGATTGCGAAGGACGGTGCGTTCGTGTTCCGGGAGAGGAAAACATTCCCGATCATTTCCGGGCCACCAGCTTCGCCACTATCGAAAAATGGGGCTTCGTCTGGGTCTGGCTGGGTGACCAGAGCCAGGCTCGGGAGGCACTGCTGCCCCAGGCTTTCCGCTGGCAGGCTGAGCCGGGATGGTGTCCTCTGAAGGACTACATTCATCTGAATGCCCATTACCAGCTGGTAATCGACAATCTGCTCGATCTGTCGCACGAGGCGTTCCTCCACAAGAACACCATCGGCAATGCCGCGGTCGCCGATACCCCGGCGAAGGCGCGCATCAAGGGAGATGTGGTTGAGGTGATCAGGAACATGCAGAACTGCCCGCCGCCGAAGCTGTTCGTGCGGGCCGCCGGATTCACGACCAACATAGACCGCTACCAGGGCATCCTGTTCATACCGCCCTGCTTCGTCATCATCGAGGTCCGGGCCGTTGCCACCGGCACCGACGACCGCGAACACGGCCTCGCATGGTGGGTACTCAATGCGCTGACCCCGGAAACCAACCGGTCGACCCACTATTTCTGGGGACTGCCGCGCTCCTTCAAACAGGACGATGCCGAACTGACCGAGTTGCTGCGCGCGGGGGTCACGCAGACCTTCGCCGAAGACCGGGACATGCTGGAAGGGCAGCAGCGAATCCTGGACCGCGTGCCACTGGAGACGCGCACGGTATACACCGCCTCGGACCAGGCGCCCACCCGGGCACGCAGCATCGTTGCCGCCATCCTTGCCCGCGAGGCTGCCGAATCCGGGCATTAGGCCGGCGCGTGATCAGCCTTACCACCGCATTTGATCTGCATTGAACAAGACTTATCTATCCGGAGAAGAACATGGAATTCGGCTACTTCACCCTCAGCGACAATCACTATCCGAACAATCCCCGCTCGGCCAACCAGTTCGTTCTGGAAATTCGCGAACAATCGATACTCGCCGACCAGATCGGCATGCATTCGTGCTGGATCGGCGAGCATCACTTCGACTCGCTGGGTGTGAATTCGCGTCCGGACCTGCTGCTGGCAAGCATTGTTCCTGTCACCAAGCACGTCCGACTTGCCCCCGCGGTCACGGTGCTGCCGCTGCATCATCCGGTGCACGTCGCGGAGTCCTGGGCCACCCTCGACCTGCTCTCCAACGGCCGCGTCGATTTCGCCACAGGCCGCGGTTACGACCGCAGCGAATACAAGCCGTTCGGCGCGGATTTCTTTTCCTCGGCTGAAATGTTCGAGGAGGGAATAGAAGTCGTGTTAAAAGCCTGGAATTCGCCCGGCCCGTGGTCGCACAAGGGCAAGTACTACGACATTCCGGAAATGCGCATCACGCCCCAGCCGGTGCAGAAACCGATTCCGTTCTACGTTGCATCGTTTTCCAAAACCAGCGTGGACATGGCGGCAAAACACGGGCTGAACATCATTTACGCGCCGTTTGCCGCGGGCATGATCTACGGCGGCCTGGACAAGGCGGTCGATTCCTATCGCGAAGCGTGCGTGAAGGCGGGCACCATGCCGGGTCGCGCGATGTGCAGCTATTTCATCTACATCGCGGATGACGAGAAAAGCGAGGATTACGGGCGCCAGACGCAACTCGACTATTTCAACCACTGCGTGCTGCGGGCCATTCCGAACAAGGTCGAGGACGCGCCCCCGACGATGCAGTATTTCGTCAAGATCGCCGACATCCTGAAAAACATGAAAAAGGAGAACCTGACGGACAAATCCATTCTGCTGGGCACGCCGCAGCAGATCATAGAATCCCTGAAAAAAGTCGAGAAGGCAGGCATCGAAGAGGTGATCCTCTATTTCAACGTGGGCAACAAACCCCACGCGATGGTCAAGGAACAGATGCATCGGTTCATGGAAGAGATCGCACCGCATTTCCAGGGCAAGCACATCGAGCGTCGCAAGCTCGCCGCCTGATTGTGCTTGTCCTGGTTGCAGGGCCGGCGCAGACGCCGGCCCGCGCTTCAAGGCATGGATATCGCGATCTTGCCCCGGCTTCCGCCCGCCTGGCTGAGCGCATACGCGGCTGGCGCTTCCTCGAATGAAAAGACCCGGCTGAGGTGAACCTTGAGATGGCCGGCCGCGGCCCACTCCAGCAACGTCGCAAGCCGTTCCCGGGTCGGCTGGATGAGCGAGGGAAGCACCCGGATGTCGTTGCGCGCCACGGGTTGCACCGGCGCAGCGTTGATGTAGGCGAGCGCCCCGCCCGGCTTCAGCACCTGCGCGGAGCGTTGATGCACTTCTCCCCCGACTGTGTCGAATACCGCATCGCAGTCCGACACGCTATGGGCGAAATCGTCGGTCCGGTAGTCGATGCAGCGTGCCGCGCCCAGTGACTTGCAAAAATCCGCATTCGCGGCGCTGCAGGTCGTCAATACTTCCGCGCCAAGGTGCCGCGCTATCTGGATCGCGATGCTGCCCACGCCGCCTGCGCCCGCGTGAATCAGGATGCGCTGACCCGCAGCGATTTTTGCGTTTTCGACCAGCGGGACCAGCGCCGAGAGCCCGGCTATCCCCAGCGCGGCCGCTTCGGCAAACCCGACACCGTCCGGGATGCGTGCCACGCCGCCCGCCGCAAGCAGTGCGAATTCGGCGTGCGTCCCATCGCCGGCCGGCATTGCCACGCCCATCACGCGGTCTCCCGCCGCAATGTCTGTAACGCCTTCCCCCAGGGCGGCAATTTCGCCCGCACCGTCGCGTCCCATCACCTTGGGGAATTTCAGCGGCAGCATGGCCTTCAGATAACCCTCGCGCACTTTCCAGTCGACGGGATTGATGCTCGCCGCGCGCATGCGAACCAGAACCTGTCCCGGTCCCGGGACGGGACGCTCCAGCAAATCAAGCACCATCGCGTCGGGACCGCCGTAGCGGTGTATGCGCCATCCGCGCATTGAATTCGGTGAATTCATAGGGGCTAAGGACCTTTCGTGAAAATCAGCCGCCGGCAGAATACTCAATGCATCATTTGCGGCAGCCAGGTTGCGAGGGGCGGATAGTAGATGATGACCAGGATAAGCAGCATCACGCAAGCGATGAACGGCATGGCGGACAGATAGATATCCCGCATGGTCGTGCCGGGCGGAGCCACCCCCTTCATCACGAACAGCAGCAAACCGAACGGCGGCGTGGTGTAGCCGACTTCCAGCGCAAGCAGCATGATCAGCCCGAACCAGGTGAGGTCGAAGCCGAGGGTCTTGGCAAGCGGAAAAAAAATCGGTGACGTCAGCAGCATCATCGAAAGCTGATCCATGAAGCAGCCGAGGAACAGCAGTATCCCGATCATCATGAACAGCATGCCCATGGACGACAGGTCGAAGCCGAGCGCGAATTTGATCAGGCCGCTGGAGGCGCCGGTAAAGGCCAGCACCTGTGCAAACGTTGCCGATCCGAAAATGATGAGGAAGGCCATGACCGTGACACGCAGGCTGCCTTCGACCGATTTGCGGAATGCGATCCAGGTCATCTCGCCGTAGCAGACTGCGAGGGCCATTACCGACACAGCCCCCAGCGCCGCCGCTTCGGTGGGCGTTGCCCAGCCCACCATCATGATCACCACCGAGAAGACGATGATGGCCACCATCGGTATGACGTCGACGAATATCAGCCTGATTTTCTCCTTGCGGCTCACCGGCGGCGCATCGTACGGTGGCGCCGCGCTCGGATCGATGGCCGTCCAGGCGAATATCAGGATGCCGTACATGATCGCGAGCACCAGCCCCGGGATAACGCCTGCGATCAGAAGGTCGCCGACATCCGTCTGTCCTAGAGTCGCAAGCAGCACGGTCAACGCCGACGGCGGTATGATCACCGCCAGTCCGCCCACACCCATGATGGGGCCGATCGAGAGGTATTTGTTGTAGCCCCGCTTCATCATCTCCGGGACCATCAGGCTGCCAAGCAGCGCGCAGGCGCCCATCGACGAACCGGCAGGACCGGCGAACGCAGTACCGCCAATGAGCGTGACGTAGGCGAGCCGGCCACGCACGTTTCCGAGCAGTTTGTCTGCCGCATTGAAGCAGCGCGTCGCAAGCCCGGTGTAATAGAACAACTCGCCCATGAGCAGAAACATCGGGATAGGCACGAGCGAAAAATTCGTCATCGCGCCAAAGCCGTTGTTAATCACCTGCGCGATGCCTTTGCCGCCGCCCAGGAACAGCATGGCTGCGACGATGTTGGTGGCGAAAAAGGCGATCGCCACCGGAATGCCGACCATCATCAGCAGCACGCTGATGCCGAACAGGATGATGGCCGCCCAATACCACTCCATGGCTATTCATGCACTTTCGGTTGGCCAGGCACGTCAACGGATGCGGGTGTCACCGGTGTCACCGGTGCCTCCGGCGCCATCGGCGCCATCGGCGCAAGAAAGCTTTCGCCACGCAGCAGGTAGCGCAGAAATTCGACCGCCATCATGAGGAAAGAAAGGGGAATGAAGATGACGATCATCCACCGCGGCGCGTCGAACGAGCGCACGTCCTTGTCGTTCAGCGTGAAATTGCGCCAGGTCACCTCGAAACCGTACCATGCAAGGATCAGGCACACCGCGATGCAAACTGCACCTATGACCCAGGTGGCGATGCGACGCTGATTCGCATTCAAATACATCAGCATGATTTCGACATAGACATGGCCCTTCTCGCGGACCAGCCAGGGCGCTCCCAGGCAGGGCACCAGCAACAGCGCATACTCGGTAAAAGTGAATAAATGAGCCGAACTCTGGTAACCCAGGTTGCGCAGCACCACGTCGATGAAGATGGTGAACATCATTGCCGCCAGCAACAGTCCTGCCAGTCCTGCCATGGCGTGCAGCAGGACATCATAGGCCTTGACGAGGTAGCGCATGCTTACCGCGGGCGGGAAAAACAGCAGACCATCCGCGACGCAGCCGCGGGCGGCAACCGTCGAATCAGAGCGCCCGTGTCAATTCGGCGTGAACAGCTTGACTACGCGATCGAAGTTTTCCATCCCGCCGGCTTTCTCCACCCGCTCCTTCATGCGCGCAAGGCTCGCCGCCCTTGCGCCATCGACAAAACTCTTTGAAGCAGCAGGCGATTGCGACACGACTTTCATGCCGCGCTTTTCGAGCTCCGCCTGTTCCTTCTTCCACAGGTCCAGCATCGCGCGCTGGCTCGACACTTCATGCTCGATGGCAACGCGCTGCAGAATTTCCCGGGATTTCGGCGAAATTGCATTCCATTTCTTGTGGTTCACAAGGATCATCAGATCGGTCGAAAAAAACTCGGGAAGGATGCGGAATTTCAGGAATTGATCCCATTTCAGATCCATCAGGCCGATCTGGGTCCAACCGGTGATGTCTACAGTGCCGCGCTCCAGCGCGGTGTAAAGGTCGGTTGAATTCAGATTGATTACCTGTGCTCCAAGATGGTTCGTCAGGAACGCGTTGTAGATCGGATTTCCGCGGACCTTGAAGCCCTTGATATCCAGTTTCCCGGCTGCGTCCAGCTTCGGCTGCTTGGTGGACCAGAGATTGAAGCGGATGCCGCTGTCGACCCATCCCAGCACATAAGTTCCCATCCGTTTCTGGTGAATCTGGTTGAGCAATTCGGCGCCGCCGTTGCCGCGCGCCGTGGGGCCGTCTATGGTGGCGGCAGACACCGCATCGCATTCGGGGACGATGGACGCGTAGAAAGCACAGGGTGAGTACACCATGTCCACCACGCCATCGCGGACGGCGGGCGGCTGCTCCATCATGCCGATCGCTTCGGGACCGCCGCGCACCTGGATTTCAAAAACACCCTTGCCGGCGTCGCCGGCTTTCTTGACGTACTCCAGAAAACTCCTGGAGTAGATCAGCGATGCGGGAAAAGCATGTGTAGCGCTGATCTTATCCTGCGATAACACCGGCGCGGAGAGACTCGCGGCTCCCACAGCGACCGCCAGCACGGCCATGTACAGATGCTTTCCCATTGATCTTCTCCCGTATTTCGCGCAGCCGGAGGGCGGGCGCGAGGTGCATTCATGTCCAACCCGGTTTGCGACATCATTCATGAACCTGTCGGTCCCCACCTGGAAGCGCAGTAGGCGCCACTGTGGTGACCACGCGGTCCAGCGAGTCAAGGTATCCAATTAATAATACAAATGCAAATGCAAGCGCACCCGGCACCACGGCCCTGTGCCGGCGCCTCGATCTATGGTCACCCAGTTAAAATGGCCTCCCCCAGCCGTCTTATGCGCTAACTTCAGCGGGAATTCGACAATGCGAGATGCCTACATCCCCTACGGCGCCTACTGGTCCACCCCGTTTGTTCGCTGGCAGGGTAGCCTTTCCCACCTGCACCCCTTGGAATTTGCCGCGCATGTGGCGCGCCGGGAACTCGCGCGGCGCGACATTGACCCCGCAGTGTTCGACTACGGGATCCTGGGTATCACCATCCCCTCCCCGAGTTGTTTTTTCGGTTTGCCGTGGGTGACGGCGATGATTGGTGCGCCCCACGTCGGTGGCCCCACCGTCAATCATGCCTGCGCCACCTCGGCACGCGTACTGCAGATGGCATCCCAGGAAATTCGCAGCGAAAATGCCGATTGCGCCCTCCTTATTACCGCCGACAAGTGCTCCAACGGACCCCACCTCTATTTTCCGTACCCGGGCGGACCCGGCGGGACGGGCGCGCATGAAGACTGGGTACTCGACAATTTCAGCAACGACCCGTACGCGAAGTGCGCCATGGTGGTTACGGCGGAAAACGTCGCGCGCCAATTCGGCATTACTACCGCCGAACAACACGATGTCGCGCTGCTGCGTTACAGCCAGTATCAGGAGGCATGCGCCGACGATCACGCGTTCCATCGCCGCTATATGACGCTGCCGTTCGAGGTTCCGGATGCCAGGTTTGGCAAGACGATCAAATCGCTTGCGGGCGACGAAGGCATACACCCGACCTCCGCGGCAGGACTGGCGGCGCTCAAGCCGGTTGTCGAAGGTGGCACGGTGACTTTCGGCGCCCAGACACACCCCGCGGATGGCAATGCGGGCCTGGTCGTCACCACGCGCGGGAAAGCCAGAGAGATATCCGGCAATCCGGCGATCGAGGTGCGGTTGCTCGGTTTCGGCCTGGCCCGGGCAGACAAGGCCCATATGCCCTACGCGCCGGTTCCGGCGGCAAAGCGTGCGCTGAAACACGCGGGGCTTTCAATGCAGGACATTGACTGCGTCAAATCGCACAACCCTTTCGCGGTCAACGACATTGTTTTCTCGCGCGAGACGGGGTTCGACTGGAACAAGATGAACAATTACGGCTGCTCGCTCGTCTGGGGCCACCCACAAGGCCCCACCGGCATGCGCGCGGTCATCGAGATGATAGAAGAGCTGGCCATCCGCGGCGGCGGCAAAGGGTTGTTCCACGGCTGTGCCGCCGGTGACAGCGCCATGGCCGTGATTCTGGAAGTCCGGGACGGCAAATGAGAACCCATCCTGGCAGACTGACCGTTCGCGCACGGCAAACGCAATGCGCATATCGTCGCTGTCTTTTAGCGCCGGCCGCAACTCATGCCGCGGGACGGGCGCCAGTATCGACGGAAGCGGTTCTCGCCCATTCCCTCAATGTCTTCTTGTCCGTCTTGTTGACCGTGGTTTTCGGCATGACGTCCAGTATCGTGATGGATACGGGAACTTTGTAGCGTGCCAGCCTCGCCGCACAGTGCGCCTGCAGCATCTCCGGGGTCGCGCTTGCGCCGGGGCGGAGCACTACATAGGCCCTGACCACTTCGCCTTTGTACGAATCGGGCACGCCCAGCGCAGCGGCATCCTGTACGTCGGGATGCATGAACAGCACGTCATCCACCTCGCGCGGATACACGTTGTAGCCGCCGACGATGACCATGTCTTTCTTGCGGTCGCGGATGTAGAGATAGCCGTCCGCATCGAACTCCCCTACATCGCCGGTGTAAAGCCAGCCATCGCGCAGCGCCTCCGCCGTCTCCTTGGGCATATTGCGATAGCCGCTCATGATCTGCGGTCCGCGTGCACGGATCTCGCCTTTTTCGCCCACCCCCAGGATCCGCGTGCCTTTTTCCGCGTCCACCACCTGCACTTCGGTATCGGCGAGAGCTATGCCGACCGATCCCGGCTTGCGGACACCCGTCACCGGGTTGTATGTCAGCACCGGACCCGACTCTGTCTGACCGTAGCCTTCGTAAATCGGCGCGCCTACGGCGGCTTCCCAGCGATTGAGCGTCTCCTCCGGCAATGGAGCCGATCCGGAGTAGCAGGTGTGAATGCGCGAAAAATCCGTATTTGCGAAATCGGCATGACCCATCAATCCGGTAAAGATCGTCGGGCTGCCGGGAAAAATCGTGATGCGCTCGGCGACCAGCAGGCGCAGCAATTCTTCGGGACGGTAGCGCGGCATGATCACCAGCGTGGCGCCGCAATACGCGCTCAGATAGAGGCCCATGGCAAGCGCGTATGAATGGAACAGCGGCATTGCGCACAGGATGCGTTCGGATCCCTCCGCGTTCCGCGCGTCTTCGCCCAGGGTCGGCAGCATCGCCTCGCGCTGGCTGACATTGGTCGACACCGCCGCGTGAGTCAGGATGACGCCCTTGGAACGTCCGGTTGTACCGCCGGTGTACTGCACGAAAGCCGCCGCGCCGGCAGACGGCAGCGGCCGCGGCAAGCTGAGCGCCTGTCCCCTCCAGCGTGTCAGCGCACCCACTCCGGTTGTAATCGCCATGAAGTGGGGAATCGCCAGCTTGCGTGCGAGAGACTCAATCACTTGCGCGCGCGCCGAATCGAATATGAGCACCGCAGGCGCGGCATCCTCAAGTATCGCTTCCAGCTCGCGCTCGGTGTAAAGCGGATTGATTGGAACGACCTGCGCGCCTGAGGCGTGCGCGGCCCATGTGGCGACGCAGATCTCGATGCTGTTTGGCAGGATGATCGCAATCCTCTGTCCGGCCGCGCCCCGCGCCTGCAATTCCCGCGCGAATCCGCCTATGCATGACAGATAATCGGCGTAAAGGAGCCGCTCCCCGCCCAGCACCAGCGCTTCGCGCGCCGGATAACGCGCCGCGACCTCCGCGAGCATGTGGACTACAGTGGGAAAAACCGGTGGCGCCGCTCTATTCATGATGCTCGCCGCGCACAACATCTAATCGCGATAACCCGGATTGACGCGGTCAAGCAGCCGCAACAGGTGCGGCCATTCTCGCGTCGAAGGCGTATCGTCCAGGGATTCGAACTGGCGGGCCGCGTGCTCGCATGCTTCCGGCGAGGGCAGCACCAGCTCACGGCCCATCGCCAGTGCATCCACCTGCAAACGGCAGGCGATTTCCAGCGAGTACATGTTCGAGAATGCCTCCGCGCAGTCGTTACCCACGGTAAGCAATCCATGATTTCTCAGGATCAATGCCTTGTGACGGCCCAGGTCGCGCTGCAGCCGTTCGCGCTCGCCGATCTCGAACGCAAGGCCTTCGTAGTCATGGTAAGCAATGCGGTTGTAGAACATCATGCCCTTCTGGTTCAGTGGCAGCAGACCTTCCTTCATTGCAGCCACTGCCATCCCCGCGCGCGAATGCGTGTGCAGCACGCAATGCGCGTCTTCGCGCTGCATGTGAATGGCGCTGTGGATGATGAAGCCCGCCGGGTTGACCCTGGAGCGCAGTTCCGCGACGCCGCCCGCCCCCGGTTCGATCACTTTGCCGTTGACATCGATCTTCACCAGTGACGAGGCCGTTACCTCATCGAAAGTGGTGCCGAATGGGTTGATGAAGAATTGATCCTTGGTTCCCGGCGCCCTGATCGTGATGTGGGTGTAGATCAGGTCGGTCATCTCGAAATGCGCCACAAGCCGGTAGCAGGCAGCAAGATCGACTCTCGCCTGCCACTCATCGGGCTTGCTGCCGAAATCGCGCAGCGTGACTTTGGCCATGATTCCTCCAGCAGCAGTCGGATTATTTCGCGGGCAAAATCGCCTTCATCGTTCCCATGTACGACTGCAATGCAGCCGGGATGTCGATTCCGCCGTCGGGACGCTGATAGTTCTCCATGATTGCCACCAGGGTGCGTCCGACGGCAAGCGCCGATCCGTTCAGGGTATGCACCAGCTCGGGCCGGCCTTTCTCGTTGCGGAAGCGCGCCTGCATGCGCCGTGCCTGAAAAGATTCGAAATTGCTGCAGGATGATATTTCGCGATAGGCGCTCTGACCCGGCAACCAGACTTCGATGTCGTAGGTCTTCGCCGCAGAGAAGCCCATGTCGCCGCTGCACAAGGTCATAACCCGATAGGGCAGTGCCAGGCGCTTGAGGATGGTTTCGGCATGCGCGGTAAGTTCCTCCAGTCCGTCATAGGAATGCTGCGGATGGGCGACCTGCACCAGTTCGACCTTGTCGAACTGATGCTGCCGGATCATCCCGCGCGTGTCCTTGCCGTACGAACCGGCTTCGCTTCTGAAGCACGGGGAATGACACACGAATTTCAGCGGCAGTGATTCAAGCGGCACGATTTCGTCCCGGACAAGATTGGTAACCGGGACTTCAGCGGTCGGGATCAGGTAAAGCTTCTCCGTCCCGATTTCAGCGCCGGCTCTGGGCACGGCAAACAGGTCCTCCTCGAATTTCGGCAGCTGGCCGGTACCGCGCATGCTCGCCGCATTTACCAGATACGGCACGTACACTTCGGTGTAGCCGTGTTCGCCGGTATGAACATCCAGCATGAATTGGGCAATGGCGCGATGCAGGCGGGCGAGCGCGCCTTTCATCACTGAAAAGCGGGCACCGGTTATCTTGGTTGCCGCCTCGAAGTCGAGCAATTTCAGGCCCGCACCCAGGTCGACGTGGTCCTTGGGTGGAAGGTCGAACCCGCGCGGTGCGCCGATGCGACGCGATTCAACATTGTCGTCCGAAGAGCGTCCGACCGGCACGCTTGCGTGCGGCAGGTTCGGGATCAGCGACAGGAACGTATCCAGGCGCGCTTGCAGTTCCGGCAACTGCTTCTCCAGCCGCGCGAGTTCGGCATTTGCCGCGCCGGCTTCCGACATCAACGGGCTGATATCTTCACCTTTCGCTTTTGCCTGTCCGATGCGCTTCGAGAATACATTGCGTTCCGCCTGCAGTTCCTGAGTGCGCACCTGAACCAGCTTGCGTTCCTGCTCCATGGCTTGAAAGGCGGTCACGTCGAGCTCGAACGGGCGGTCGGAAAGACGCCGGGAGACGGAATCGATGTCACTTCTGAGGAGTTGCGGATCGAGCATATTTATGAATAATTCAACACTTTTGTTAATAACAGTCGCCTGTTGGCGATGCCTTTCAGGCAGTTAACATATTTTTTTGATATAGATTCAGGCTACGACGCACCCGAGTTTCGGTCCAGGCTGCGCAGCCACGCCAGTTTCTCCGCTATCTTCGCTTCCATCCCGCGGTCTGCGGGCTGGTACCACCTGACCGCCGGCATCCCTTCAGGAAAGTAGTCTTCTCCGGCGGCGTAGGCATCGGGCTCATCATGCGCGTAGCGGTACTCGCGGCCGAATCCCATGTCTTTCATCAATCGGGTGGGCGCGTTGCGCAGATGGGCCGGCACGGGGCGGGAATCGTCGCCCGACACGAATTTTCTCGCCTGATTATACGCGACGTATACCGCGTTCGATTTCGCGGCACAGGCGCAGTAAATCACCGCTTGAGCAAGTGCAAGCTCGCCTTCGGGACTGCCCAGCCGTTCATAGGTCTCGCACGCATCCAGGGCCATGCGCAACGCGCGAGGATCCGCCAGCCCGATATCCTCCACTGCCATGCGCACCAGCCTGCGCCCGACATAAAGCGGATCGGCGCCGCCGTCGATCATGCGCACGAACCAGTAAAGCGAAGCGTCCGGGCTCGATCCGCGCACCGATTTATGCAGGGCTGATATCTGCTCGTAGAACGCATCGCCCCCCTTGTCGAAGCGGCGCAGATTGCGCGCCAGTGCGCCCTGTACGAACTCGCCGTCCACGGCCGCAATGCCAGCGCCCGTGGCGGCCGTCTGCAGTATCTCCAGCAGGTTGAGCACGCGCCGCGCGTCGCCGTCGGCGAGCCCGATGATACGCGTGCGTGCCTCGCCGTCGAACACGAGGCCTTTCAGCGCGGTCTGCGAGGCGCGATCGAACAACTGGCCCAGTTCCTCCTCGGACAACGGCTGCAACACGTACACCGCTGCGCGGGACAACAGCGCGCCGTTAACCTCGAAAGACGGGTTTTCCGTGGTCGCGCCGATGAAGGTAAGCAGCCCCTGCTCCACATACGGCAGGAAGGCGTCCTGCTGGGCTTTGTTGAACCGATGTACCTCGTCGACGAACAGTATCGTCCGGCGTCCATGCGCCGCCAGCACGGCCTGGGCGCGCTGCACCGCCTCCTTTATATCCTTGACGCCGGACAGCACCGCCGAAATGGCGATGTACTCCGCCTCGAATGCACTCGCCATCAGGCGTGCCAGCGTGGTCTTCCCTACGCCCGGCGGTCCCCATAGAATCATCGAGTGGGGTTTCCCCGAGTCGAATGCGAGCCGCAATGGTTTGCCCGCTCCGAGGAGATGCGACTGGCCGACGACCTCGGCGAGAGTCTTGGGGCGCAGCGCTTCCGCGAGCGGCGCAACAGGTGAAACCGGATCGAACAGGCCCGCCATGTCGCGCCCGTTACTTCGATTCGCCGATGACGTCGACACCCGGCGGCGGGGTGAAGCGGAATGTCGCCGGGTCGAGCCGCGGGTTCCGCTGGAATGCGGTGAAGCGCAATACCGTTGTCTGGCCGAAACTATCCATCAACTCCATGGCTTCCGGTCCGGAAAATCCGAAACCGATGCGCACCTTTTCGAAACCGCCTTCCTTGTCGCGCGGCACGGCTTCAATCCACTCCAGTCCTTCCTTGGCGCCCTGCTCGCTCAGATGGAACGCCTTGAGCGCATCGTTATTTCCGGCAAGCAATGCGGCCGGCGTTGCGCTGAGCGCCTGCCCCAGCTTCCTCACTGTCACCTGCCTGAGTTCCTCGTCGTAGATCCAGACGCTGCTGCCGTCGCCGACAATCAACTGGGCGTAGGGTTTGGAATAGATCCAGCGGAATTTCCCGGGCCGGGAAAACGCCATGTTGCCGCGCGACTCCTGGACCAGTTTACCGTTGCGATCGACGATCTTCTGCTCGAAATCGCTGCGCGCCGACTGAGTGCTCGACAGGAACTGGGAAAACCGCTCCAGCCCGGCCGCACGCACAGGCTGCGCCGTGCCGATCAGCAAGGGCATTGCAGCGACCAAGAGTGAAACAGGGCGGGACCAATGCAAGGTGTGTACTTTCAAATGAGAGTGGATGGACGGTACCGCTATTCGGCCCTGGCCGGAACCAGCACTTCGCGGTTACCGTTGGACTGCATTGGCGACACCAGACCGGACTGCTCCATCTGCTCGATGAGGCGCGCTGCACGGTTATAGCCTATTCGCAAATGCCGCTGCACCAGTGAAATCGAGGGGCGGCGCGTTCGCAAAACGATTTCCACCGCCTGGTCGTACAAGGCGTCCGACTCGCCGTTGGCGTCGGCGCCGGCTGCATCCTCCCCCAATGCCGGCTCTGCGCTTTCGAGCAGTCCGTCGACATATTCCGGCTGGCCCAGGGCCTTGAGATACTCGACTACCGAGTGCACTTCTTCGTCCGCCACGTAAGCGCCGTGGACGCGCTGCGGATAGCCGGTGCCGGGCGGGAGATACAGCATGTCGCCCTGTCCGATCAGCGCTTCGGCCCCCATCTGGTCGAGGATGGTGCGCGAATCGATCTTGCTGGAAACCTGAAACGCCATGCGCGTCGGAATATTCGCCTTGATCAATCCGGTAATCACGTCGACCGAGGGCCGCTGTGTCGCAAGGATCAGATGAACGCCTGCAGCACGCGCTTTTTGCGCCAGCCGCGCGATGAGTTGCTCGACCTTCTTGCCGGTGATCATCATCAAGTCGGCCAATTCATCGATCACCACGACGATGTGCGGCAGCTTTTTCAGGGACTGCGGATCGCCCGACTCCAGCGTGTTGGGATCTTGAAGAGGATTCCCCGTTTTTTCGGCATCCGCCACCTTGTGGTTGTAGCCTGAGAGACTTCGCACGCCGACCCACGACATGATCTTGTAGCGGCGCTCCATCTCGGCGACGCACCAGGTGAGCGCATTGGCCGCCTGATTCATGTCGACCACCACCGGTGCAAGCAGATGCGGAATTCCCTGGTACACCGACAGTTCCAGCATTTTCGGATCGACGAGGATCAGCCTCACGTCCTTCGCCTCGGACTTGTAGAGCAACGACAGGATCATCGCGTTGATCCCGACCGACTTGCCCGAACCCGTGGTCCCCGCAACCAGCAGGTGCGGCATCTTGGCGAGGTCCGCCACGACCGGATTTCCCGCAATATCCTTGCCCAGCGCCATGGTCAGCGGCGAAGACATGCTGTGGTAGGCCTGCGATCCCAGTATTTCCGACAGGCGCACCATCTGACGATGCGGGTTGGGTATCTCCAGGCCCATGCACGACTTGCCGGGAATGGTCTCGACCACCCGGATGCTGATAACCGAGAGCGCCCGCGCCAGGTCCTTGATCAGGTTGACGATCTGGCTGCCCTTTACGCCGACCGCGGGTTCAATCTCGTAGCGCGTGATAACCGGGCCGGGATAGGCAGCGAGCACCTTGACCTGCACCCCGAAATCGCCCAGTTTCTTCTCGATCAGGCGCGAGGTGTACTCGAGCGTTTCAGCGGAAATCGTTTCCACCCCTGCCACCGGCTCGTCAAGCAGGTTGAGCGGCGGCAGCGGCGTATCAGGGAGATGCTGAAACAGCGGCGCCTGCTTTTCCTTCTGCACCCGCACCGATTTCGGAATCTGGACCACCGGGGGCTCGATGCGGATCGGCTCATGATCCTCTATCACTTCGCGCTTCGCCTCCACCACCGCTTCACGCTCAACGGTAGCCACCTCGCCTGCCTTGCGATCCTGGCGGTCCCGCCACCATTGCCTCGCCGTGTTGAATGCCCATTCGAACGCGGCACCGATGGATTCGGCAACCGTCATCCACGATATCCCGGTGAACAAGCTCAATCCGATCGCAATGCACGTCAGCAACAACAGGGTCGATCCGGTAAATCCGAATGCCAGGGGGATCCACCTGGCGATGATTACACCGGTCATGCCACCGGGTTCGAGTGGCAGCGGAATGCTGAGGGAATGAAAACGCAACGCTTCCAGGCCTGCGCTGGCAAGCAAGAGCATGCCGAAGCCAAACAACCCGATCAGGATCGACTTGCCATCGACGATCGCGCTGCCATCCAGTCGCCGGTATGCCCACACTACGGCGTAAGCGAGCAGCAGCACCCACCAGTAGGCAGAAACGCCGAACAGGTAAAGCAGGACGTCGGACAACCAGGCGCCAACTCTGCCACCTGCATTGCGGATTTCAGCCGATGCCGGCGCGCTATGCGACCAACCCGGGTCCGCCTTGCTGAACGTTATAAGGACGAGGGCGACGTAGGCTGCCCCTGCAATGAGAACAAACCACTTCGATTCACGCAGCAATGCGGCAATCTTGCCAGGCAACGCGGCCTGCCCCCCCGATTCCGGGCCAGTTCTTGATTTGAGCGGACCAGCCGGTCGGACCACCGTCACGATCGTGGCGCAGGCAGGCGATATGGAACGAGCCCAACGGCAGGCACTTTCAGCACCGCCAGGAACGCCGGTCCTGACTGGTTCACTCTATGCACTCCCGGGAACCGTTCATGTGGCGGATGGATTTGTCCTGCAATACGTTTGCCAAACGCTGATTTTAGTAGCCGGGACCCGGAATGGCCAGCGCCGATATCCCGTCACAGGAAACAGCAAAAAAAATCCCCGCAGCGGGCGGGGATCCCTGGCCGCGGGAAATTCAGCGGCGAACCACACACTCCATCGATTTTCCGGTATTCACCGCCGAACCGCCTGAGCCGCCCCCGATTTTTCTGGACACGAATTTGGGGTTAAATCGTGTCTGAAAAAGGAGTTGAGGAATGCGGAACGAATCGAAAGGTAAAGGGGTTGCGCCGGGCTCGCCGGAGGGAGCCCGTAGGGCGACTGGAGGCGAGCCC
>SHXF01000034.1 GCA_009693435.1 Betaproteobacteria bacterium
TCGACTCGGGCATGCTCGACTCCCCGGTGAAGGTACCATGGTGGAACGGCTTAAGCCTTCGAATGCTCGCCTGACGTGCCACTCCGATTTAACCCCCAATTCAGGAAATCCTTAGGGGAATTACTGTCCGTGGAAATCCAGGCTAGTGAAGTATGTGCAGCTTAAACTCAGTGAGATATTGTCTTGACTCAGGGATCCACCTTACAATTTCAATTCGCCAGACCAATAACAACGATTAGGGGGTTTCTAATGGGCAATCGACTTAGTACGGGCGTCAGGCTCGTGGCAACGGCGCTGCTGGTAGCGGGGATGGGTTTGACGGGCAATGCGTCCTCCACGCTGATGAACCGCGGCGGCGGGATGATATACGACGACGTGCTAGGTATCACCTGGGTGCAGGACGCTAGTCTGTGCGTGACCTTGAACAACTGCGTTAACAGAAACGACACCCAGGTAATTGGTGGAATGAATTGGGACGATGCCAAGACTTGGGCCGAAAACCTCACTTACGGCGGCTACACCAACTGGCGGCTGGCGACGATGGATAACACCTCGCCCGCATCCGGGCAAATCAGTTGCCACCTTGTTACGGCGCAGGCCTGTGCCGATAGTCGTAACGAACTTGGCTACATGTTTTTCTACAACTTGGGCGGAGCCTTCGGGGACAACTTGATGGGCAACCAGATGGTCGATGGGGTGCAACTGACAAACATTCAGCATTGGTACTGGTCTGCGACGGAGTTTGATGGCACTGGATTGATTGAATTTTTCTCGTTTGGCAGTGGCAACCAAAGCCGCATCAGCGGTGCCAGCCCGTTCGCGGCATGGGCTGTACGCGACGGTGATATCGGAGCTAGCGTCCCTGAGCCAGCTTCCGTCGCCCTTCTTGCCTTCGGGCTCGCCGGACTCGGATTCAGCAGGCGCAAGAAAGCTTAATCACTGCAGCACTCGCGCGGAACGCGAACGCGGGTGCGAAATCTTCTGGCGCTGGGAACGGGCAAGCGAACGGCGCTCATGACGGGGGCCAGTGGCAAGGGCTACTGGCGACTGTCGCGAACGCTGGGTACGCAAACCGGGATGACAAACGATTGGCTGCGCGCACAGGGGTTTGGTCAGTATCCGTGCGCTCTGGATGAAGGCGCAAGGTTACGCTTGAGACTCCTCCTGTGCTCCGCTCTGATGAACCGCCGGGTGCGGACCCGCATGCCCGGTGGTGTGGGGAGGGCCGGTTAGAGACCGGTCCTTACCCGATTAGATTCCGATGATCTCATTCAGACCCTCGACGACAAGCGCAAGCTCCTCCGGGCTAGAGCGACCAAGCTTCCTGCCGATGCGCTCAACGGACAGGGTTCGAATCTGGCTGATCTTCACCCACGAACGTTTAACTAGCTTCGGAGATCTTAGTTCGTGTGTGAGAGGAAACCCCGCGCGCTGAGGCTGGTTGGTCAATGCAACCGCGATGACTGTACCAGAGCGCTCGTTGAACACATCGTGACTAAGAACCAGTACGGGTCGTAAGCCAGCCTGTTCGCGGCCACGTATGGGGTTAAGATCGGCCCAACGAATTTCGCCCCTCAGTATTCGGGCCACGACTCAAGCTCCTGGCCCAAGCCTTCCTCGGCGAGAGCTTTTTCGAACTTCGGATCGAGTTTGGCGCACTCAGACGCAAGCCGGCCACGCTCCATGCGCGCGAGCTTCTCGCTCACGGCTGCCTGAATCGCGCGACTGCGATTGGGAAAAATGCTCTTCGAGACCAAACCGTCAACGCGGATCAGCGTTTCCTGGTCCAAAGTAATCGCTACCTTGACGCTGCTCATGTTTTATCTCCGTGGTATGACAATACATCATACCACGGCTGGTGGCGCAAGGAATCTAACGTGCCGTTGATCGGCGCCGCAGCGCGCAGCGCGGAGGCGTCCGCTCCAACGGCTGATTGGACGTCTGGCTCTTCTTGTTTTTGGCTCTACCTCGCAGAATCGAGATCTCTGCGACCTTGGAGGCACTTGGCCCTGAGCCGAGGCAGCGGGAGACAATATTCTTACCAGCGATTCTGGTCATGAAAATTAGATAGCGCTCATCCGGTTTCGGATCAATTGGCGGTAGGAAGTAGTCGCAGTCACTCCCGGCGACAGCGATTGTGACCCTATTCACCCCCGACCCTTTAAACGATTCCGTGACTTCCATTTCTACGGCCTCAAACGGATGGAACTTAATTACTTTAGCGATGAATACATGCGTACTCCAATCCACACGTTGGGCGAGAGGAGACTCCATACAGCTGCATGCGGAGCAGATAGAAGCCCAGACGAAAGATAACAATGTCGGGAGGAGTCTCAGCATCGGATCCAGACGCCTAGCGTGTTGCTCTGCGGCGGGCCGCCGCGGTGCTGATTTGTAGCACGATGCTCCAGGCCCGTCCGCAGCAGCGCATGGTTAGGTGTCAGAAATTGTCTTTTACCCATACAAATGCTCGGCTCTGTGTCTTGTCGTGAACGAGGAAATAATGTGCGCCATCTGGCCCTCTGCTGTCTCCTGAAAACATCGCACTTTGAAATGCCTCTCCGCCAGCGGGCATGAATCGTGGCCAATAGTGTGGCGGCATCTGCCAGAAATCGCGAGGCACTGCGTTGGTGCTGCGCAACCCAAGACCACTGACAACCAGCGCCATCGCCTCTGGCGTGGCATCTATGCGCCAAAGCCACTCATGGTCAATGAAACCGCCGCGGTCATAGCGATAGAACGCAGTGACGAGTGAAGTGCTCGTGCCGAGAGCGTGAACCAACTGTGGCGACAATGCGTCGGGATGTGCTGGCCTGTCAACGAAGCGGGCAAACACCATACCGATGAAAACGCAAAATGCAGCGCAGGCACCGATGCCAACCCACAAGGCCGAACGCCGTGTGCGCTGCGGATGAAACCACCACGCGACAAATGCAACGGCGACGATACTACCGGCCAAGGTGCCCAAGAGGTGAAAGCTCATAAGGGCTGTGGCTAGCGCCGTTCCCGCTACGCACAAAACCAGTGCGACGGCGAGGCGCTGCCGTGGCGCGAGTAGTGAGCCTGCGAGAACCAGGAGCAAACCCATCGTGAAACCAGCCGTCGGCTCGACCAAGTCCTTCGGAAACGGGCCGAACATCAGGACAAACAGACTGAAATAAAGCGCTGCGAAGAACGCGACCACTACCGCTCCTGCTGCGAGAAGCCAGCGGAACAACTCTCGAATGGAAAACGCAGTCGTCATGGCTGTAGCTCTGACACCTAACGTATAGCGTATCGTTGAACGGCACCATTCTGCTCGCATTCCGAAGACAAGACGTATCCGGTGCCGGTCGAACGCCCAGTTGCACGAGCCCGGCGGGACACCGCGACTATGGGAATTCTATGCGCGGTTGACGCCGAGGGCGCGAGTGATGGAAGCCGCCGGTGGCTGCCGGGGCGCCGGTCTGCGCTTCATGCTCCGCTGAAATCGCCCGAGCGGAGAGCTTGCGGCAGCGAAATCCCCGCTCGGGCTGCGTGCTTTTGCCCAGTCGCTCTCGACTGCCGGGTTGGGCGTCTTGGCTACGCCAGCCGAGCGAGCCATTTCTGTCGGCTTCCTCAAGTGCGAGCAATAGACTTGTTCTGTGATTCGTTGCGGCATCCCGCCAGTGCTCGCCCGTGAGAAGACTTTCCAATCCCCACAGAAAATTTAGGCTTGGGTTGCACTTCGCACGCTTGACCATGCCATACGCGCGAACGGCCCCCAATTTTTCGCGAAGCTGCGACAGTGTGACGTGATTCCGGCAGCACGCAACATTTCGCCTGACTTTGGCCCGATGCCGGGAAATAACCTCTCCCGTTCAGCAGACATGCTACGTAGCCTTATTGCAACCGGCAGCGTTGTATACGCGCTTGGTCGAGGGCGGATTGTTAGCGAGCTTGTTAGTTGGACGCCGAGGACGGAGGACCAATTCTCCGCCGCAGTTTGGACACTTGCCACCGAGGGTGGTCTCTGCGCACGACGCACAGAAAGTACACTCGAATGAGCAGATGCGGGCCTCAGTGGACTCGGGGGGCAAGTCTTTGTCACAGCACTCGCAGCTTGGCCTCAACTCGAGCATTTCATTCTCCTCGTGAATAGGTTGGTAGGCTGAGGACTAATTGTACTGTGTTATTAGTGTCTACCTGCTCGCACGTACGGTTTCCCGCAACACGGGCATTGCCGAAGATGTCGGGCGATGGCCCGGCCCAGGCGAAAGCGCACGGTGGCGATCGACCACGGGATTTGCCGTTGCATCGGACCCAGCCCCACGCGGGCGGAAGCCTTCGGGTAGGGCAGGCGCTTTGAGTCGAGCGGCGTTTTTTTTACTGCCGGAGAGCCGCTCCAGCATGAGGAAACCATAGGCAGCGATGCACAAGCTCGCATGATGATGAAAACCACGCCAATTGCGCCCCTCGTAATGACCCAGACCCACCTCCTGCTTGAGTTCCAGGTAGTCCCGCTCGATACGCCAGCGCATCTTGACGGTGGCCACCAGTTCCTCGAACGATATGCCCGCGGACAGGGTGGACAGGAAATAGCGGGTTGGCTCGGCTTCCCCCTTGGGCCATTCGATGAGCAGCCATTCTTCTTCACGGGGTCGATCGGCATGCGCGGCGCGCACCCGTACCCGCGCGAAGCGCGAACGCAGCGCTGCGTTGGTGCCTTCGCGCCAAGTCATGGTGCGATAGCTGGCCGCCGGCAGCGCCTTGGCCAGTTCGCGCACGCCGATGGGCTGATGCGTTTCATCACGCAGCACTCGGGTGCGGCGCCGACCTCGAGCCTGCTGAACCAGTGCCGGTGCAAGTTGGTGCTCATCCCACCAAACCGCCGTCGCCGGCTTTATACCCACCGCGTAAGGCAGGCCGTGTGCACTGAGCCGATCGCGCAACGCCGCTTCATCGCCGTAGCCCGCATCAATGAGCACCGTGCCGCGCGGGATCCCGGCGGCCAGCGCCGCTTCGACCTGCCTCCAGGCCAACTCGCCCTTGGTCGCAAAGGCGATCTCCTTGGGCACCCCAGCACGCTTGCAGCGCGATTTGTCTTTGGTCCACTCCTGGGGCAGGTACAGCCGATAGTCCAGTGGCACACTGCCCTCGGTCGTGGCCAGCGACAGGCTCACCGCCACCTGGCAGTTCTCGGTCTTGCCCAACTGCCCGCAGTATTGGCGTGCCACACCAACCGAGTGCTTGCCGTACTTGCGAAAGCCCGTGTCATCGATAATCCAGAAGCATGGTGCTTGTCCCGACTCACTCAGAACCGGCACCACCTCGCGCGCCACCGCCGCGAGCAACGCCGTATCGCTCCACTCGGAGTCGGCCACCAGGTGATGCATCGATTGATGCGCCGAGCGCACATCCTGCGGATGGACCCGCGCCGCCATCGGCTCCACGCTCTTGCGCTTTCCGGGCAGCATCAATCCGCGCAAATACCAGCGCGCCGGTGTAGCCCGATCAGCATGTCCCAGTGCTTTGACCATCACATCGGAATACCGTTCGAACCGCGATTCCACACTGCTACCCATCACGCATCTCCTAAATCACTTGAAGATGTCGTCATAATGCCTTATTATTTAACACAGTACAATTATTCCAGGGCGCGGCAAAGTCGTAGCCTAACGACCCAGCTGTTCGGCTGGGCGCCACAGGCGGCCAGTCCGAACGAGCGCACAGTTGGGCGTCAAAAGAAAATTCCTAGAGGCGGTCCCCATACTCCTTGACTGCCACCGCTAAAGCGCCATCAAGCCAGCGGGAGAACGCTTCATGTATCTCACCCTCATCCGTCCTGTATGTGAATACGAACGGTTCAAGGGAACACAAAAAGAACTCCTGCGAAACTGACTTTCTATCATCAGAATCTTCGAGCGACTCAAGCTGAGCAAACGCAGCCGCCTCCATGATGCCGGACAATTCTCGACCAACATGGTGGAACGACGTGACAAACACCAGTCGTTCTCGTTCAGCACGGATAGTCGCTTTTGTAAAATAGTGGTCTTCGGCAAAATTCGCAAACTTTCCACTCTCATTGGCTGATTTGACCACCTCGAATTTGTACCAATGTGCGTTTCCTCGGTCTGTTCCCCCTTCCGTGACATGAATTTCTGGTTCTGCAATTGCGGATACGGCGGTTTTCAAGTTCCTGAATGCATCGGAAAGCAATGAACTTGCCTTACCTCTCAACGAACGTGCTACATCGTTGACTTTCCGTAGTTCGGCAACCTTAGCTTTGCGACGTTTGCCAAACTTGTCGGCTAAAGTCTCTATGACCGCTGATGTGAGGGTCTTTTGATGAGAGATTTCCGCGTCTGTGTCAACACTCAAAGCTTGTAGGATCGCTGTGCGCTCCAGCCGAGCAAACAAGCCTGCGATCGGAGACAAATCGCCCTGATCGGCAGTTTCAAGAGCTTGGATGTACTCGACACGCAGGTCGCGGTCTACAACAAGTGGGAGCAGTTCTACGCGCAAGAGAATCAAGGTTGTAAGCGCGCGGGCAACGCGGCCATTGCCATCTTGGTATGGGTGAATCGCCGTAAATCGGTGATGAAACCACGCGGAAACAATTATCGGATCGTCCTGCGCGTACTCCCCTAACCACTGCAGGAGGTTTTCCATCTCCGAGTCAACGTGAATCGGCGGACAGTATTCATGAAAGGAACCATCTGGTCTGCGCGGATTGTTGGGCTGTTCTTTGAAGCGTCCCTTTAGCAAGGGAATCTCAAGTCGATTTCCTAACTGATCGATTGCCGTTGTGTTGTCTTGATGCCGTGTCAGAATTGAATGTAGTTCGTGCACGATAGACTTTGTAAGAGCCCGATTTCCAGCGACGCAATCCATAACGAGTTGGATTGCAGATTCCTGGTCCCTAAGTATGTCGATAAGTCGTGCTGGTTCGATATTCGTGCTGGAACGCGAAACCAGATCCTCCACGAACCCTGTCGCTACCAGGGCCTCGGTGGTGCCGCGATCAAGGTCATAAAGCCGCTCCAGAATGCCGGTTTCAATGCTAAGCCGACGTACAAGACGCGCTGTAAATTCCTTGAGGTTGGCCGGACTTTCGGACTCCAATCGTGATTTAGATGCCTTCCACGTGTCGTAAAGCGGGCGCATCGCTGCAAGATCAATCTTGCGATCACTTTCGGAGAGGGGCTCAATAGCCTTCCATCTGAGGTCCGTCACTTTTCTTCTCCTATCATTGTCCCTCCAGCGAATCAATCCGCAATGACGCCCAACGCGTTGGTGAGCGGCGGGCCGCCGCAGACAACGTGCAAGGCACGGCGCTTCCGGCCCGTCCGCTCGACCTAAAGTTATACGACTGCCTACTTTCCAAGTAGCTTTTCCTTCACCTCGGCATCATTGAGTTCGCGGCCTAGCCAAACAACAACTTTCGATGCACCGGCGGCAATGGCTACTTCACGAAGAGCTCGATCTTCGATCTCGGATAGTCCACCGTCGACCAATTCAAGAGGATGGATCACCACTTGCGGTGAAGGAGCCAGGAAGCCGCCCTTCGCAACTTGTGTCAGAGCCTTCTTCAGAGTCTCCTCGGCCGCTCCGAATTGCCCAATGAGAAGTCGGTGAGTTGTGAATGGAACTGTCGCCATGACAGTCGCTTCGGCGCTCGACTCAATGTTCCGTACGCGAAACTGGTTCTTGTTAACGCGAACGTAGACGGTACTCGAAAACACGAAGCCCAGCCCCTCGTTAAGTCGTATAAACGAATAACGTTTATCTGCCGCCGCGCAAACGCTGAATCGTGCCGCGGCGGCGTTGGCGGCAGATAAACCTCGTTGGACTGAACCGCCGTGAGAGCGGTGGTTATGGGGATTGTAAGCCTGCGGGTGCTCGATGCAATCGGCAGGTGTGACGCTGCGGGCACCCGATGAGATGTCGGGGGGCGTTTTCCGTCGGCAAGACCGGAAGGGGAGTCCGGAAACAGGCGTGTGCGAACGACGGTCGTAGGCGAATCGGGCGATTCGGCCGAACACGTCCCTGGCGACCGACAGCGCCAAGAGTCCAGCAGTTGAATGGCGAGTGCTGCGCGATTCTCATGGTGGTCCCCGCACGGGCGGCACGCGCACCGGCGCGACGGATGCGGTGGGCACGAACTGACCGTTACCGCAGTGGGTACAGCGCAACATCTCGTGCCGGTCGATGCGCTGCAGGAAGGCCTGCACCGACTCCACCACAAGCGCATCGGGCGCGGGCGCTGAGAGCGCCGAGCGCGCCGCGCGCGCCTGGGCCAGTTTCACCGCCTTCCCGACCGGGCCGATGAGGCCGTAATGGCGGATGCGCTTGAATCCCTGGGGCAACACGTGCAACAGGAAGCGCTCGATGAAGGTCTGCGCGGGCACGACGAGCGTGCGCCTGTGGTTGCCGTGGGCGGAGTCCCGCACCCGCAAACGCACCGCGTCCGCATCCATGCCGAGGATGCGCTCGTTGGAGATCGCCACCCGATGCGTGTAGCGGCCCAGGTAGTCGAGTACCTGCTCGGGCCCGCCGAGGGACTGTTTGGCGTAGACCACCCAGTCATGCCGATGAACCTTGGCGAGCAGATCGCGCCATGCTTGATCGGCGAGTCCTGTTTCCGCCAGTTTCCCGTTCTCGCGTGCGCGCTTCAGGGCGGCGACAAATTTCCCGCGGAACACGCGAGACAGCGCCGTGATCGGAAACAGAAACCGGCGTTTGGCCGCCACCCAACTGCCATCGGCCTTCAGTGCCCCGCCGGGCACCAGCGCATGCAGGTGCACGTCGCCCCAGGTCCTGCTTCCACGTATGCAGCACCAGCGTGAACGCAGGGGTGCCACCGAGCCAGCGCGGGTTCGCGGCAAACTCGGTGAGCGTCGCAGCGACCGCGCCGAAGAGCGTCTCGTAGAGAACCCGCGGACACTGCCCGATGAGTCCATTGAGGTCGTGCGGCAGGGTGAACACCAGGTGGAAGTACGGCACCGGCAGCACCTCGCGCTGACGCGCGGCGAGCCAGGCTTCCTTGGCCCGTGTCTGGCACTGGGGGCAATGGCGGTTGCGGCACGAGTGGTAGACATGGCGCGTCGCGCCGCAGGCGTCGCAGGTTTGCACGTGTCCGCCCAAGGCGGCGGTGCGACACGCGAGAATCGCGCGCCACACCTTCGCTTTGGCGCCTGACAAGGGATGGGCCGCCAGAAAAGCCGGCCCGTGACGGCGCAGCACCTCGGCCAGGCCCTTGCCGCGGGCGCAATCAACCACGTCGGCGCGCTTACTGGGGCAGCGGGTCGAGCAAGTCCAGCGGCGAAGTGGTGCCGGTCACCCAAGCGCGTGCCAGAGGTACGTATCGCATGGTGGTCGAGATATGGCCGTGCCCGAGGAGCCGTTGCAGCGTCGGCAGATCGACGCCCGCTTCGATCAGGTGCGTGGCGAAAGCGTGGCGCCTATGTCTTTCACGACATAGGCGCCACTCATTTGCAACGCACCTGCTGCAGGCGGGTTACGACATCCGGACCGTGCAGGAACTGCTGGGACATTCAGACGTAAGTACAACCATGATCTACACGCACCTGCTCAAGGTCGGCGGTGGCGGTGTGCGCAGTCCGGTGGACTCGCTGGCCGGAAATTGACGCGCTGTTTTTGCATCCGTCTTGCAGAGTATTCGGGGGATCTTATTTCTCAGCCAATCCCGCGCCTCATTCCAGTTTCAGGTTGAGGGGCTTCAGCCGTTCCGCGTAAACATCGCGATCTGCCTTTAGCAGCTCGGCGAACGGGCCGGGTCCGAGGTTCAGCGGGTCCAGGGCGACACCGGTAATGTAGCGCTCGCGGAATTCCGGTGTGGTCATCACGCGGCTTGCATCCGCAGCGATCCTGTCGACGACGGGGCGCGGCGTTCCCGACGGGACGAACCAGCCGAACCAGGCGATCGATTCGTACCCCTTCAGCCCGGATTCCGACACGGTGGGCACGTCGGGAATGATGGCCGAGCGTTGCGATCCTGCGTAGGCGAGCGCTTTCAGCTTGCCCTGGCGGATCAGCGACACGGTCGGCGGCAGGCCGGTGAGGGAGAACGAGACCTGCCCGCCAAGCAACGCCTGCACCACGGCCGCGCCGCCCTTGTAGGGCACGTGCGTCAGCTTGATTCCCGCTTGCGCCGCGAACGCCTCGCTGTCGACGTGGTTGTGGCTGGCGACGCCGTAGCTCGCATAGGTCAGGCCGCCCGGTTTGGCGCGCGCATGGGCGAGGAATTCCTGCAGGTTCTTCGCCGGGAAATCGGGCAGCACCAGCAGCACGTTGGCCGCGGCCACCAGCCCGATCACCGGCGTGAAATCGCGGAACGCGTCATAAGCCATGTTCGGGCGCAGCAGGTGATTGGTGAGCAGCGCGGCGTTGTCCATCATGAGTATCGTGTAGCCATCCGCGGGCGCCTTGGCGGCGAGCTCCGCGCCGATGATCCCGCTCGCCCCGGCGCGGTTGTCCACGACCACGGGCTGCGCCCACAGCTTCGATACCTCCTGCGCCATGGCGCGCGCAAAGCTGTCCTGCAGTCCGCCGGGCGGAACCGGCACGATCAGGCGCACTGTTTTGGACGGGTAGGCTTGCGCCGCGACCGGCGCGGTGTGCAGCACGAGCGGGGCGAGGAGCGCGAGCAGCGCCAACAGGCGCGGGTCGAAGCGCAGTGCTGCGCGAGTCCGGTGGCGTTGAGCCATGTTCGTTTCCTCATGATTGTTGCGTGGCCGACCTATAACCTGCGCCAGTGCATGCTGTCAACGCCGGTGGTTGCCACGCCGGCTGTTGCCGCGACTCTGAAACGCCAACGCCGACACCGTGCGATGCAGCGAGAGTCCCGATCGGCGCAGATAGAATAGCCCGCAGGTAAACCAGCTATCCACCAGGAGCGAACCCATGGCAAACATCCACCTCACCATGGCCATAGGCGAATACGACCATGTGCGCGACCTGATCGACGGCACGGTGCGCATCGAGGGCGTCGATCTCACGGCGCTGCGCCTGCCGGTGGAGGAAATCTTCTATCGCTACCTGCATAACCGCGAGTGGGATGTCTCCGAAACTTCATTCGGCAAGGTGCTCTCGCTCGTGTCGCAGAACGACAAGAGTCTGGCGGTCATCCCGGTGTTCACCTCGCGCATCTTCCGTCATTCCTCGATCTACATCCGCAGCGACGCCGGCATCAGCCGGCCACAAGACCTGGCGGGGCGGAAGATCGGCGTCCCCGAGTGGGCGCAGACCGCCTCGATCTATTCGCGCGGCATGCTGGCGCACGAATACGGCGTCGACCTCAACTCGATCCACTGGCACCAGGGCGGGGTGAACGAAGCGGGCCGCGACGAGAAGGTGAAGCTGAAGCTGCCCGAGGGTCTTCGCTGCGATGTCATCAGGGACCGGTCGCTGTCGCAGATGCTGCTCGCGGGCGATCTCGATGCCATCCTGTCGGCGCGCCCGCCGGCGCCGTTTTTCGCCGGCGACCCGCGCATCCGGCGATTGTTCGAAAACTACCAGGCGGTGGAACTCGCCTACTGGAAGAAGACCGGCATCTATCCGATCATGCACGTGGTCACCCTGCTGCGCGAAGTATACGAACGCCATCGCTGGGTGGCGATGAACCTGGTAAAGGCCTTCGAGGAGGCGAAGAACCGCAGCCTCCGGCGCCTGAGCCACTTCGACGCGCATCCGGTGTACGCCGTGCCCTGGATGGTCGAGCACACCGCAACCGCGCGCGAGATGCTGGGCGCGGACTTCTGGCCTTACGGCGTCGAGCGCAGCCGCGCGACCCTGGAGGCATTCACCCGGTACGCCTACGAGCAGGGTGTGTGCCACCGCAAGGTCGACGTGGACGAAATTTTCGTGCCGGAGACGCTGAAAAGCTTCAAGGTCTGACGGGTCGAAAGCGGCGTCACTCGATGCGGATGTCGAGCGCCTTGATGAGCTTGCCGTATTTCTCGTAGTCGGCGCGGATCAGCGCCGCGAATTCGGCAGGAGTGGTGATCAGCGGTTCCAGGCCGCCGGCGCGATTGAATTTCTCCTTCATGTCCGGCGTCGCCAGCAGCTTGTTGACCTCGGCGCGCAGGCGCGCCAGGACCGGTTCCGGCACACCGCGCGGCGCGCACAGTCCCAGCCAGACGCTGTTGACGAATCCCGGATAGAACTCGCCCAGCGTGGGCACCTCGGGAAATGCCGCCAGCCGCTTCGGTCCCGCCACCGCCAGCGCGCGCAGCCGGCCGGCGCGCACCAGCGGCCCGACGGCGCCGCCGGAAAACAATGCCGATATTTCTCCGCCCAGGATTGCCGCTGCCGCGGCGGCGGCGGTCTTGTAGGGCACGTGCAGCAGATCGATGCCGGCGCGTGTCTTCAGCATTTCCATGGTGAGGTGGTGCTGGCCGCCGTTGCCGTTCGAGCCATAGGCGAGTGGCGGCGAGGCCTGCCTGGCCTGCTCGACGAATTCCCGCAGGGTCTTGAACGATTTGTCGGGATTGACCACCATGAACAATGTGCTGGAGGCCACCAGCGCCACGGGCACGAGGTCCTTCAGCGGATCGAAAGCCATCCTGCTGTAGACGTGGGGATTGGTCACCACCAGGCTGTCCGGGCACAAGAGCAGTGTGTGGCCGTCCGGCGCCGCGCGCGCAACCAGTTCTCCGGCGATGTTGCCGTTGGCGCCGTTGCGCGCTTCCACCAGCACCGGCTGGCCGAGCGCCTCGCTGAGTTTTTCACCCAGCGCCCGCGAGATCAGGTCGGGTGCGCCGCCGGTGCTAACGATAATGCGGATGGCATGGGTCGGGTAGGATTGGGCAGTGGCTGCGCCGGCGAAGAGAAGCAGCAAGGGGATTGCGAGGGTTCGCGCAATTATCATGTTGAGACTCTCCGTTTGCGTATCATCGGGTCGCCCCGCGTATTGCCATGGCGCACCGGGCCGACAGTGCATGAGCTATATTACCGTCCGTGACCCTGCCGACAAACCGACGCCCGAACATACTCCTGATCACCTCCGATCAGCAGCGCGGCGACTGCTACGGTTTCGAGGGTCGCCGCCTGCGCACGCCGCACCTCGACCTGCTCGCGGCCGAGGGCACGCGATTCAGCGCCTGCATCACCCCCAACGCTGTCTGTCAGCCGGCGCGCGCCTCCATCCTCACCGGACTGCTGCCGCTGACGCACGGCGTTTGCGATAACGGCATTGATCTCGATCCGGCGGTTGCCGAGCGCGGTTTTGCCGGACAACTTTCCCGGGCAGGCTATTCGAGCGTGTTCATCGGCAAGGGACACTTCTCGAGCTACATGACCTTCCAGCCGACCGGGACGCCGGAATGCCTGGTGAGTTCGGCGCAGTACGCGCCGGACTGGAATGGTCCCTACATGGGATTCGAGCAGGTCGAACTGCTGCTGGTGGGACACAACCTGATCCTGCCGCAGCGCCCGCCCCGCGGCCAGCACTACGAGCGCTGGTACTACGGCGAGGGTCGCGGCGATTTCAGGAATGCGCTCTACGGCACGCATTTGCCGCCGGATGCGGGAGCGCCGCAGACTTTCCATTCCGGATTGCCGGTCGCCTGGCACAATTCCACCTGGGTCGGCGACCGCACCATTGAATACATTCGCGCGCAGGCGCGCCGTGCTGAGCCGCGCCCGTTCTGCGCCTGGGCCTCGTTTCCCGATCCGCACCATCCGTTCGATGCGCCCGATCCCTGGAGCCGGATGCACCATCCGGCCGATGTCGAACTGCCGCGGCAACCCGCCCTCGACCTCGAGCGCAGGCCGTGGTGGCATCGCGCGACCCTGGAAGGCACGCCGCAGATCAGCGCTGAATTGCGCAACTTCCGGGAGAAGCAGACGCGAATCGCCCCGCAGCAGCCGGAGCACATGCTGCGGGAAATCATCGCAAATTACTACGGCATGATTGCGCTGGTCGACCACAACGTCGGGCGCATCCTCGCGGCGCTTGAAGAATCGGGCCAGGCGGACAATACCCTGGTCGTGTACACCTCCGATCACGGCGAATGGCTGGGCGATCATGGCCTGATGCTGAAAGGTCCGATGATGTACGAGGGCTTGCTGCGTGTCGGTCTCATCGCGCGCGGCCCCGGTGTTCCCGCGGGACGGATCGTGCATGATCCGGTATCGACCATCGATCTCGCGGCAACCTTTGCCGAGTCCGCCGGGATTGGCTCGGAGTGGGCGGCGCATTCGAGGAGTCTCTGGCCGCTGATCCTTCGCGACGACGCAAGCCGCGACTTTGCCTTCAACGAGTGGCACCTGCTTCCGGCGCGAACCGGCGTGGAACTCAAGCTGCGCACGGTGCGCACCCGCACCCACAAGCTGACCCTCGAACTTGCCTCCGGCGCAGGCGAGCTGTATGACCTCGTGAACGACCCGGACGAAATGGACAATCGCTTCGACGACCCCGCCACGGCGCCGGTCCGCAAGGCACTCACCGAAGCGGCCATGAGCAGGCCGCGCGACGAGCGCGCCGGCACCCCGGTGCAAGTGGGCGCAGCCTGAACATTCGTCGGTTCTTCATGCGCACCGTGTCGCGCCTGTGCCCGGATTGAGGAGATGAGCATGAGAACGGTGTTTGCAGGAATCGCAGCAGTCATGCTGGCCGTTGTAGCCGCGAGCGCCGTGGCGCAAAGCTACCCGTCGCGGCTGATCCGCCTCATCGTGCCCTTTCCACCCGGCGGCGCGGTCGACCTGCTTGGGCGCGGCGTCGCGCAACAACTGGGCGAGCAGACTGGCCAAAGCGTGGTGGTCGACAATCGCGGCGGCGCAGCAGGCATCATCGGATCGGGCGCGCTCGCCAAGGCCGCAGCCGATGGCTACACCATTGGCGTCATCCCCGATGTGCTGTTCTCGATTTACCCCTATGTCTATCCAAAGCTGCCCTACAGCCCGGGTGACTTCGCGCCTGTCACCTTGGCGATTACCCTGGACATGGCGCTTTTCGCCCATCCCTCGCTTGCGGCCAACACGCTGCAGGAGGTCATTGCGCTGGCGAAAGCGAAGCCCGACGCGCTCAATTTCGGCTCGCCAGGCGCGGGATCGCCGATGCATCTGGCCGGAGAACTCATCAACAAGATGGCGGGCATCAGGATGGTGCACGTGCCATACAAAGGGGGCGGCCCGGCAACGGCTGACGCGATCGCCGGACAGATCCCGCTGTTGATTGCCGGACTCGCTCCGGCCCTGCCGCAGGTGAAGGCGGGTAAATTGAAGATCATCGCGGTTCTGGATTCGCGCCGCTCTGCCCTGGCGCCGGAGGTCCCGACCATGGCCGAAGCCGGCCTGGCAGGATTCCAGGTCAGCTCCTGGATTGGATTTTTTGCGCCCGCCGGCACCCCGCCGCAGATTCTCGATCGACTCAATCAGGAAATCGTCAAGGCATTGAATTCGCCCGCGTTGAATTCGAGACTCGTCAGTTCGGGCATGGCCGTAGTCGGCAGCACGCGCGAGGCGCTCGCTGCGCGAATCCGGGACGACTCGGATGTCTGGGTGCGCGTCATCCGCGATGCCGGCGTGCGGCTGGAACAGTGAAGGGCGACAGGCGCGGAAAAACTTGCCCAAAAAAAACCGGGCTGCCGATTTCGTATCGAGACGGATTGCGCGGTGCTTCACCACAAATTCCGACACAGTGAGGAAATGCCGATGCATCGCAATGTGCCGTTACTGCTTGCCTGCACCGTTTTCGCCGGCGCCGTCCAGGCACAGGAGCTGGTCGCATCCGCAGCGGGCAGGCCGGGCAGGATGAACTATGCTTCGGGCGGTATCGGAACTTCCGTGCACCTCGCCGGCGCCACGCTGGTCGCGCAGGCGAAGCTCGATGCGGTCCACATCCCGATGCGCGGCTCGGTCGAGATCGCCGCTGCGTTGTTGCGCGGCGATGTCCAGTTTGCCTTTCCCATAGCCGGCACCGCGATTCCGAATGTGAGAAGCGGCAAGCTGAGGGCCCTGGCGGTGACATCCCCTGCGCGCCTGCCGCAGTTTCCGGATGTGCCGACCATGGCCGAGATCATGCACAACGACATTTTCGTGCAGGAGTCCTGGTTCGGCGCCTGGGCTCCCGCCGGCACGCCGCAGCCGGTGCTGCAGAAACTGCATGCCGCATTGGCGAAGGCGATGCAGGGTCCCGGGTTGCGGCAATTGCTCGAGGCCTCCGGCTCCTATGCCGCCACCAGCAAGTCGCCCGGGGAATACGCGGCTTATGTGAAAAGCGAACACGCCAAGTGGGGCGAGATCGTGAAGCTTTCCGGCGCCAAGGCGGAGTGAGCGCGACAATGCTTGCGTTGCAGGGGATTCGGGTCGTCGACCTGTCGCACGTCATAGCCGGGCCGACCGCGTCGCACTACCTGGCGATGCTTGGCGCCGAGGTGATCAAGGTCGAGACGCCGGCGGCCGGGGATGTGTCGCGTCACGGCAAGGATCGCCTGAGCGCGACCGTGTCGATCTCCTTTGCCGCGATCAATGCCGGCAAACGCTCGATCGCGATAGACCTCAAGCAGCCGCGCCTGGCCGCGGCGCTGCGCGAGCTGGTGAAAAGCGCCGACGTGTTCATCGAGAATTTCCGGCCGGGCACCAGCGCGCGGCTCGGCTTTGATTACGATTCGGTGCGCGCGCTGAATCCGGCCATTGTGTATGCATCGATATCGGGCTACGGCCAGGAGGGTGCCTGGAGTTCCTATGGCGCTTACGATCACGTGGTGCAGGCGTTCACCGGGATGATGATGCTGCAGGGCGAGGAGGGCGATGCGCCGCTCAAGGTCGGCTTCCCGGTGATCGACTCCGCATCCGGCATGGTCGCCTCGCAGGCGATTATCGCCGCCTTGTTTCGCCGCGAGCGCAGCGGCGAGGGCGCCTGCCTGGACATTTCCATGGTGCAGGCGGCGCTGCAACTGATGTTGCCGAACGCGGCGCGCGCAGGCGTGACCGGAGAGGACGCACCCCGCATCGGCAATCGTGGCTTCAGCGGTAGCCCCGGCGCGCAGACATTTCGTTGCGCCGACGGATGGATCTCGACTGCGGCCAACACACCGCCGCAGTTCCGCGCATTCTGCACTCTGCTCGGGCTGGATGGCATTCCCGAGGACGCTTCTCTGATCGATCAGGCGGTCTTTCGCAGCGGCGCCGGATTCGTGATCGCCATCGATGCGCAACGCCTGCGCGAACTGCTGGAACACGCGTTCGCGGCAGCGTCCGCGCCCGACCTGGAGGCGCGATTGAACGCAGCCGGCGTTCCGGCGGCGCGCGTGCGCACCCTGGCGGAATTCCTCGAGGAGGCGCACTCCCGGCAACTGGTGACGCTGCCCAGGCGCGAAGCGCACTATGCGCAGGGAACGATCCGCGATTTCGGCATCGGATTCAAGGCGGCCGGCGCCGAAGCCGGCCCGCTTTCACTTGCACCGGAACTGGGCGCGGATACCGAGGCGCTGCTGGGCGTGCTCGGACTGAGCGTCGCTGAAATCGACGAACTGGCGCGCCAGGGCGCGATCAGGATTTGCCGGCCTGCGCAATGACGCGCAGCGGCACGCCGTTGCTGCAACAGCGCATGCCGCCGGGCGCGGGTGGATCGTCGAACATGTGTCCGTGATGATCTCCACTCCGGCCGGAGCGGGGCACTGTGAATGCAGGTCGTTGCTGTGAGAGGCAATTCAACCATCGCTACCCGTCATGCGGATACAGCGCGTGATTGAAGTCGTCGAAGCCAGGCTTGAATTCGCCGACCATGCGCGCGCGCTGGTCACACTGCTGAACGAGTACGCCCTGGATCCCATGGGCGGAGGCAGCGCGCTGACGCCGTATTCAAAAGGCAATCTCGCCGCTGAACTGCAGCGGCGCAATTCAGCGCATGTGCTGCTGGCCCATATCGATGGCGAGCCGGCCGGGCTGATGATCTGCTTCGAAGGGTTCTCGACCTTTGCCTGCAAGCCGCTGCTGAACATACATGACGTTGTCGTCACCGCGCAGCATCGGGGAAAGGGCGTGGCGAGGCGCATGCTGCAACATGCCGAAGCTCTTGCGCGCAGACTCGATTGCTGCAAGATGACGCTGGAAGTGCTGGAAGGAAACCGCGTCGCGCAGGCCGTGTACAGGGCCCTTGGCTTCGCCGGCTATGAACTGGACCCGCGCATGGGAAAAGCGATGTTCTTGCAAAAGAAGCTCGATCAGTCCGGGGCAATGGCCGATGACCGAGCATTCCGCGAGAAGTGACGATGCTGTTTCGTTCGTCCTGAGCCTGTCGAAACCGTTCGTCCTGAGCCTCTCGCAACCGTTCGTCCTGAGCCTGTCGCAACCGTTCGTCCTGAGCCTGTCGAAGGACGCCAGCCTCGCACCAAACGAATTCATGCCTTTCTGAAAAACTCAACATGCCAATGAACAAAGATTGCTCCCACAGCAGAACACCACGCCGGACCGATGCCGCGATGGCGGGACGATCCCTCGCCCTCGCGCTCTTCGTCATCGCAACCACAGGCTTCGCCGTTGCGCAGGACTACCCCGTCCGTCCCATCACCATGATCGTGCCCTTTGGTCCCGGCGGCCCAACGGACAACGGAATATTCATCCAATTAATCCGAAGAGAAGCCCGTACTACGGTATGCGGCGGGCAATTGGGATATAGTAATTAATATAGCGTGGCGATACCGGCGTATCTGGATCATCCCGTTCCGGCCGCATCCACGAAACAATCGGCAAAAAGGACAACGCATGACCGACCTCGCATCCATTCAGCAACTGCTCACGCCGCTGTTTCCCGGATTGATGGGCGTGACGCTGCTTGAGGCAACGCCCGACCGGCTGGTGGCCTCGCTCAAGGTGCGATCCGACCTGTGCACCGTCGGCGGCATCCTCCACGGCGGCGCGCTGATGGCGTTCGCCGATTGCTTGGGCGGACTGGCCACCCATCTGAACCTGCCCGAGACTTCGCGCACCGTGACCATCGATTCGAGCACCAAGTTCATCGGCGGCTCGCCCATGGGGTCCACCGTCATCGGTGTCTGCACGCCGTTTCACAGGGGCCGGACCACCATGGTGTGGCAGACGGTGATCAAGACCGAGGCGGGGAAGATGTGCGGCGTGGTCACGCAGACGCAGATCGTACTGCCTGCCGGCGGATCGGCCGGTGCGTCGTCCACTCTCGTCGGCGGTTGATCGCGGCGCGATGCTTCCGCGCGGTCTCGAACTGTCAGTCGGTCGTATCCAGAGAAGCAGCATCCCCATAAGCAGTGTCTTGCAGGAACGCGTTCGGGATCGTGAGCCGGTCGAGGACGAGATCGACATCACCACCACACGCCCCGGCACGCCGGGCAGGGGCGCAATGCCGACCGCGGCAACGAGCGCCTGGGCCGATCCGACGCCGTCCTCATCCTGTAGCGCAAGCTCCTGACGCGCGAGCTGCGCGCCATCGCCGAGGGGCGGCCGGGGAAGCAATGGCAGGTGGCGCCGGAGGATGTGTTGCCGGTGCTGGGCGTGTAGGGTCATTTCGGGGGCGGTGCGGGTGCTGTTATGTATGATGACCTGTCATACAGATAGCGTAGGAGGATGTCGTGAAAATGCTTTCCGTGCAGCTGGACGAAAAGGAATTTATTGTGCTCTCGCGATTGAGCGAACAACTGGGGGAGTCACGATCGCAGGTGGTCAAGCGTGGCATTGCGGCGCTGGCGCTGCAGAAGTTGCGTGACGAATCGCCGCACGATCTGGCCGAAAAGCTGGGCATGATCGGCATTTTCTCCGGGCCTGCCGACTTGTCCGAGACGGTCGGCGTCCGCGTCAAGCGGAAACTGCGTGCCGAATCTGCTCGCAGTCGATAGCGGCCCCTATATTGCGTCGCTTAACGCACACGGTATATTCCTCTGCAAGCGTGGGTTGGTTATCGAAAATCGCAGGAACCTCGACATAGATGCCACGGGACACGCAGCCGGATTGACTCGTATTGGGTGATCGCATAGCCTGACAAATATTCATTCCTGTCCCACTCGCGAATCGGCAATCGCGCAATGCCGTCAATCAGGATGCATCACGATCCGCAGGAGTACACGCATGTCCGCAGTCATCGGCAGCAAAAGGCAGTCCCCCACCCGTTCCGCGACCATCCGCGCCGGACTGAACCACCCCGTCATAGACGGCGACGGCCACGCGATCGAATTCGGGCCGGTCTATTTCGATTTCCTCAAGAAGGTCGGCGGTCCGCGCATCGCGGAGCGCTTCATGGCGAAGCTGAACGGCGGCTGGAATAGCCTGACGCCCGCGGAAAGAACCAGGCGGCGCGTCACGCGTCCCAGCGCCTGGGTGCTGCCTGCGAAGAACACCCTGGACCGCGCGACGGCGATGCTGCCGCGATTGTTTCGCGCCCGCATGGATGATTTCGGGCTCGACTTCTCTATTGTCTACTCCACGCTTGCGCTGATGCTGTTCCGCGAAGTCGATGACGAGATCCGCCGTGTCGCCTGCCGCGCGCTCAATTCGATGTTCGCCGATGTCTTCTCGGGGCAGTCCGATCGCATGACACCCGTCGCCTGCATCCCGGCAACCACGCCGCAGGAGGCGATAGACGAACTGGAGTTCGCGGTGAGGGGCCTGGGGATGAAAGCGGTCATGATCCAGACCAACGTGCGGCGCCCGATACCGGAGGTGGCCGAACGTGCTCCGGAGCTGTCCGCGTTTGCAACCTGGATGGATACCCTGTGCGTGGACAGTCCCTACGACTACGACCCGCTATGGGCGAAGTGCGTGGAACTGAAGGTGGCGGTGACCTCGCATTCTTCCAGCACCGGATGGGGCAGCCGGGTGTCGACCAACAGTTACGTCCACAATCACGTCGGCAGTTTTGCGGCAGCCGGAGAGGCATTCGCCAAGGCGCTGGTGCTGGGCGGTGTGACCCTGCGCTTTCCCACGCTCAATTTCGCCTTTCTCGAAGGCGGGCTCGGCTGGGCGAGCGAATTGTACGCAGGGCTCGCAAGCCATTGCGGCAAACGCAACGCGTCGGTCATCGACAACTACAATCCGAACAATATCGACCGCGAGCTTCTTGCCGACCTGTTCGCCGAGTATGGCGCCGGACTGGTGAAGGGCAGGCCCGATCCGCAGGATCCCGCTTTCTGGCGCCTGCCTTGCTCGTGGCATTGCGAGAACGACACGGCGATCGCCCACGAACTCGATCATCTGGGGATCACCAGCGCCGAAGACCTGCGCCGGCTGTTCGAAACCCATTTCTACTTCGGCTGCGAGGCAGACGATCCGCTGGTCGCCATGGGCTTCGACACGCGCCTAAATCCTTTTGGCGCCAGGCTGAAGGCGCTGTTCAGCTCCGACATCGGCCACTGGGACGTGCCCGACATGAACGACGTGCTGGAGGAGGCCTACGAACTGGTCGAACACAAGCTGATCGACGAGGCGGATTTCAGGGACTTCACCTTCACCCACTCGGCGACGCTGCACGCCGGCATGAATCCGGATTTTTTCAAGGGAACCGTGGTGGAAGGCGATGTCGCGAAATTGCTGCAGGCTCAGCAGCAGTCGGACGCGGGCCGATGAGGGGCGCGCAATTCCAATGTTTCCTGCGGCCGACAGCGCTTCCATACCGGCTGAATCAATACCAAATAGGCTAAGAAACACCCGCATCAAGGACAAACTCAAAAGCTTTCCGGTCGGCCATGCGGTAGACCCTGAAATCGCTGTCGAAGGTCAGAATCTTGGAAACCCCATCTTCATCGCCTAACCGCACAAGCGACGCATCCGCCGTCCATCGGCACATTGCCATACCGCGCCATTAAACCGATCACATCATTCAGCTTGGGCCGGATACCACCTGGCTCTCGGATATCCATGATCTCCGCGTCCATGCCGCGCGCAAGCCAAGTGAGCATCGCGACCGAACTCCCGCTGTCATAGCCCAACAAATAGCATGCTTCCGTGATTACAGCCTGCGTTGTCAGCAGCTTGACGCGGCTCACGCGCATCCATTCTTTCACTCCCCGATTTTGCCGATCATCGACATTGAACAGCGCCACCAACGGCCCAGTGTCGAGCAACACACTATCCACGCATCGACTTCCTCAGCCTACCTCCTACTGGGGGATTTTGAAGTGGCCATCACTGGGGGAGTTTGGGTGGCCACCGGGGGCATATGAAAACTGGATTTGGAAAACCGTTTGCTGGTCTAACGATTGGCATTGCATGCGCAAGTGGAATCGCGAGCGCGCAAACCACGGTGCCATACCCCACGGGCTACCGCGATTGGCAGCATGTGAAATCGATGGTGATCAACCCAGGGCACGCTCTTTACGATGCGTTTGGCGGCATTCACCATCTTTACGCGAACAAAGCGGCGCTCACCGGATATCGAACCGGTAACTGGCCCGATGGCGCGGTCATTGTCTTTGACTTGCTCGAAGCCAAATCCGCCGATAACATCGTCACCGAAGGCACGCGCAAAGTGGTTGGCGTCATGCACCGCGACGCCAAAAAATACTCAGCCACGGGTGGCTGGGGCTACGAAGGATTCAAGGGTGATAGCAAAACCGAGCGCGCCGTGGGCGACAATGCGGCGACGGCATGCCATCAATGCCACACGTCGCAGAAAGACGCGGGCTTCGTATTTAGCAAACTACGGCCTTGATATCGTCCGTCGGGGAACATCGAGGAATCAAGGAAAGTAGAACGATGAACGCCGCCCCGCCACTCCTCGTTTCCCAATGGTTCAATAGCGACACAGCTATTACGCTCGATAGCTTGCGCGGCAAAGTAGTGCTTATCGAAGCTTTTCAAATGCTGTGCCCGGCCTGCGTCATGCATTCGATGCCGCAGGCGGTAAGGCTATGGCAGCATTTCCGCGCGTCAAAAGAAAGCAGCATCGTCGTGCTCGGTATGCACTCGGTGTTCGAACACCACCAGGTGATGAATCCCGCTGCATTGGCGGTTTATCTGCACGAATTTCGCATACCGTTTCCGGTCGCCGTCGATAGACCCGGCACGGGAACGGCCATTCCTCAAACCATGCAAGCCTACGCAATGCAGGGCACCCCAACCACGCTTTTCATCGACCGCAAAGGCCGATTGGCAGAACACCATTTCGGCGTGGAATCGGACGAGGCCGTATTCGAGCGACTTGGACTGCTGCTCGATCAAAGCGCATAGCGCAAGAAATTCCCGTGCGGCGGTCACGGGGGCGATCAGGAGATATTCTCGCGACCGTTATGCGATGTCGGGAACCGGGTGTCAGGGATGCTCGTGAAACAGTTTCCCTTGCGCGTATTCTGGCGCGACATATCGCAGCCTTCTCCCAGGAAAGAAGCCGGAAGTTCTGCGCGACCGTCAGCTGGCGGATTGAAATCGAGAGCTAGCAACCATTGGCATTGACGCAATCCGCCTTGGCCGGACGCTTATGGCGTCGCTCGTCAATGTTGCTATGGCTCGAATCATTCCTTGATCGGACGGTCATGCTTTAGTGACATGTGCATACGCATGATCTGCGGCAAAACACAAATCATGAGACAGAGCGTTTGACCACAATAGTTACTCTCGCACTAACGACGGTGTCGAAGAAGTGTTGCGGATGACCGACTAAGTCAAACCATTTTCGGAAAAACTCAAAGCGCAGGCGATTCCCTGGACGCGATCAGCCAATTGGTTCATCTGACCCCTCCCGCGCAGATCGTGCCAAACGAGTGCAAGTAATGGGAGAAGATCATCTGTGCATCCGAATTTAGGGGGACGCAATAGCCCTCCACGTTTCCGGAAGCGATTGCGGCATGGTCAAACCGGACCCGATTGAACACGATTTATATCGTAAGGAAGGCACGATGGAAAATCTGATCTATGCATTCGGCAGCTCACATGCCCCGCAACTCGCCATGCCGCCCGAGACCTGGGAATTGCGCGCCGATGTGGATCGCAGACGCAACCGCCGTGTATAGATTCTCTTGCTGCGGGAAATTCAAACCCTCTTTTTCTCCATGCTTAACGGTATCACCGGGCCGAAAAAGGGACCAATTTGCGAGGAGTTTTGTGAAAAATCCCCCCTCACGTGGGTTTTTCGGTCTCTGCGTCGCAGCGTGGGGGCCGATTTCGACGCGCTCTGTCCGCATCACGCGATCGCAGGACGCGTGATGTAGTGGCACAAGCGTTCGAGGTTCTTGCGCTGATGCGTGCCACAGCGCACCCCGGAATGCAGGCTGAAGCCGTGCGCATCGGCGCATAGGCCCGCCGTGGCTTTCTCGTCCCGGCCCGGTACGGTTCGCAGGCTCAGTACCTTCTGTCCGTCGCGCGGCCCCTGCGCGATGCGATAGCTGAACGAGGCCGCCTGCAATGACGCCAGCGGGATAGTCCGTATTCATGTCGGCCAGGTAGGTCATGCCCTGCCGCCGGCTTCTCGGGGAAAATCAGCGGGCGTAGAATACCTACTTGGTAAAACTTCTGGAGCGAGCGATGAGCGCCGTGCTTGTATCAACCAAGGGACAGATCGTCCTCCCCGCCGCCGTGCGCAAGGCGCTCGGGTTGAAGCCTGGAATGCGTGTCGAAATCCGTGTCGAGGGCAAAGGCGCGCGAATCACCCCGGCGCCGGTCAAGAATACGGCGAAGCTTTCCGAGATCCAGTCCATCCTCAAGCATTCCGGCCCGCGGGTGGCTGTGAGGGATATGCGGGTTACGGACTACAAGGACTGATGGCGTGCGCGCCCTGGATACCAACGTGCTGGTGCGCGCCCTCGTTCAAGATGACGCGGCACAGGGCCGGCGCGCGCAGGCCTGCCTGAGCGCACAGCCGGTATATATCCCGATAACGGTGATCCTTGAACTGGAGTGGGTGCTGCGCTCGCGATACGGGTATTCACCCAAAGTGATTGCGGACGCGATGGAAAAGCTCGCGATACTGGAAAATGCCGTCTTAGGCGAGCAGGCGGCCGTTGTCGCGGCGGCCAGGAAAATGCGGCAAGGCTGGGACTTCGCTGACGCGCTGCACCACGCGCTTGCCGCCGGCTGCGATGGGTTCGCCACCTTCGACACCGCTCTGTCACGGCGCGCCGGCCGTGACGATTCAACGGCCCCCCCGGTGATCGCTATCTGAGGCGCGCGCAATTCCAATATTTCCTGCGGTCGCGCAAATCGATGTCTGCCATGGCGACTGCAGCGGAATCATGCGTCGACCCTTCTGGCGGTAAATGCCGAAGTCGGAATCCAGCGTGAAGATCGCCTTGCCCGTGTCCAACGAGGCCACGGGAGCGCCGGCCCTCTTTCAATGCTGCCGTCCAGCGAATGGGGTCTTTCCTCATCATGGTCTTTCGCCTGGGCACATTTTCTTTGAGAATCAGGAGGCCCCCAAGCGTCCGAGTAATTCGCGAATCTTCGGCTCCGGTTTCCAATAACCGGGGCCTTTCAGAAATTTGCCATTGTCATCATAAATAGGCTTTCCGTCTGCGCCGAGCTTGCTTGCGTTGCTGTCCATAATGACAGTCAACACCTCCTCAAGCGGGAGCCCGTACTTGAGGGCCTCCGAACGGCAGTAGACGATGATGTCGCCGAGTACGTCCGCAATGGCCACTGCCAAGTCTGTCTTGCTTGCGCCATTGCGTGCGCCTTCGATAATCTCATCGATCTCGTCTACTTCATCGCGCAGCGTGATCTTGAATTTGCCCAGCCGGTCTGCCACGTCTTCCGGGATCGTGGGCACACTGTGTTTGGGCAAGCGATACATTTCGTTCATGAGCGCGATGCGCTCGGCAAAGGGTGTGTTCACAGTGTTCTCCGATATCTTCTCGGCAAATGGTAAACCAAAGTGGCTCTTGTCCAACTCTTTGTCAGACTTTTCGTATGTGCGACATACGCGGGCCTGGCACGTTTTATTCGATGCAGGATGCGAAAAAACACGATGGGAGACGTCGAAAGAAGTGATACGCCGAATTCCCGTGATGGCGTCGGGCGCGATCACCCTGGCGGGCGATGCCGCGCAACTGCTCGCCGATCCGCGCGTGCGCGAGGCGTATCTGGGCGAGGAGGCCGGATCGTGATGTGTATCGGCATCAATACACAAGTTACCCGCTGATCGGCCCTGGGACGCGACTCATTGAAGTATTTTCGATAGATTCAGGATTTTTCCCCGTACTCGGCCCGAAGCAACCGAGCCGCGGCGACCATCGAACGCAGCTTGCCGTCGGCCGCGTATAGGTAATTCAACCCTCTTTTTCTCCATGCGCAACGGTATCACTGCGCCGAAAAGCGACCAATTTGCGAGGAGGTTTGTGAAAAATCCCCCCTCACGCGGGTTTTTCGGTCTCTGCGTTGCACCGTGGGGGCCGATTTCGACGCGCTCTGTCCGCATCACGCGAGCGCAGGCCGCGCGGGATCGTCAGCCCCGTTGGAGAACCGCTTTTGCCTTGAACCTCAGGCCGCCTGGAAGAGATTCAGCGGCCGCGCCGGTGAACGCGGCGGGGCGCGGGCAGGCAAACCCAGGTGCGTGAGTATCCTCACAATCACCGCAGGCTCCTCGATGGCGGCGATGATCCTGAACTCTCCCCCGCACTGCGGGCAGTGTTCGAGGTCCAGGTCAAACACGCGCCGGAGCAGGCGCGCCGAGCCCATGCGCGCCGATGTGTGTTCGTGCTCCGCGGCGTGTTCACTTGGTTTCTGCACGGGGCCCGGCACGATCGCCGCGCGCAGCCCGGCGTTGGGCGCGAGCACGCCGTGAAAGCCGATCAGGTGCAGGCGTGGTCGCGGCACCAGCGCTGCCAGGGGCTGCATGAATTCCAGCGGCGTCATCCTGATGTGGGTGGTGCCGTCGCGCCAGGGGCTTTTGAGTTGCAGCACGACATCGCCGGCGGTGTTGCGCATGATCCTTTCGTTGGCCAGGGCCGGGCGTGTGATGGTGCGACACAGGCGTTCGAGTTCCTTGCGCCGATGCTTCCCGCAGCGCACCCCGGCACGCAGGCTGAAGCCTTGCGCATCGGTGCACAGACCCGCCGTGGCTTTTTCGTCCCGGCCCGGCACCGTGCGCAGGCTCAGCACCTTCTGACCGGCGCTCGGCCCCGGCGCGATGCGATAGGTGCAGTAGGCCGCCTGCAAAAGCGTGAGCGTGTTATCCGGATCGATGTCGGCAAGGTAGGTCATACCCTGCTCTTCGATGAGATAGCCCAAGCGCGTCAGCAGTTTCATCAGGCGCGCGATGATCTTGTCGAGCAGGACCGCACCGGAATACCCGCATGGAAGCCCTGCTCGTCTCGATCGGCATCGTCGCGCTTCGATTCTCTAGCCGCGGTGGTGCTGGGCACGACGGTCGGCATGCTCCTGGCCAACGCACCCGTGGCCTTCATCGGCGAAGCGTAGGCAAAGCGCTTACCCGTGCGGGTCGTCCACATGACCGCGGCGCTCGTTTTCGCCGGACTGGGCATGGGGGTGCTCGTGTTCGGATAGCACCGATCGGGCGCATGGCCTCTTTTCCGGGGTGACTGGCGGAATTTGATTGATTTGGGAACTATGGCTAAGCGGCAGGTGGGACTGCCGGACGAGTACTGGATGACGTTGGTCGCCATGCCGTCTGACATGTGGCCCGTAATCGTCGTCGAAAACGGCCGCACAGTGTCGAAATATCTTACAGTCGATTTGATCGCAGTGCCTCCCGTCGACGATAAGTAATTGATTTTTTAAGTGATACCAATGGCTACAGCAGGGCGGCACGAATTTTGCTTTAGCGCCAGTATCACATATCCGTGGAGACTGAAATGCGTGATCAGCTCTGTCGCTTGATTTCCATCGTCCCATTCACTGTTGGACTTGCCTGCTGCGGTCAGGCATGGGCGACATTGGTCGATTTCGACGATGTCGCGCCAACCTACACGAATTCACCGTTGTTTGGCAACTGCGGGCCGGCGGATTGTGCCCAGACCACGCTCTTGTCACGCGGCTTCGAATTCTCAGTGCCCGCCATCAATACCGCGCAGCATGTGCACTTGGTCAGCAGCCCCTATCATGCTTCGGGGACGGTGCCGGCACACCAGTACTATGCGTACAATGGAACCCAGTACATCGGGCTCGACGCTTGGCAGATCGCGATGCGACTGCCCGGCGGCGGCGCATTCGCGCTGATGAGTATCGATGCAGCGGAAGGCTTTCTCATCGACCCGCTGGGCGAGCGCAACAATCTTGCCCTCGCGCCGCTTCATCCCAATACCGCCACGCGGCTGCGCGTTATAGGCACCTACTCGGGCGGAGGTACGGTAGTCCAGGATTTTGATTTCGATGGCGTCAACGATTCGTTTCTTGCTCCGAACGCGGCAGATTTTCAGACGTTCCTGCTTCCGACGACGTTCACGGACCTTGTTTCGGTCGAATTTCAGGGGCTTAATCCTGGCGACGGCCATCCTTTCGGCGCCTTCAACATCGACAATGTGTCAGTAACGCCCACCGCGATGCCGTTACCCTCGACCGCATGGCTCGTGCTGTCGGCTTTGGGGGTGCTGGCTGGCCTGCGTAAACGGTATCAATCGCTGGCGGACTGATGAGTTTTCAGTCACCCGGGTTCGCTGGACGCGGGCAGACCCGGTGCTCGAGGTTCTTCCTCACGTTGTAGTAGAGTGGCCTCTACCAGAATTCCCGTGTCCGTTGAGCAAATGATCGCGGATGCGGGTTCTGGCGCAGATCGCGCACCGGGTACTCTTTCGCCTGCGTCGATGGAGCAAGCGGATTCACGGGTCCTGGAATTCGAAACATTGCCATTCGAAGAGCCGCAAATGGGGCGGTGTTCCGGGTCGTTTTCTTGTCAGAACTGACAAGCCGGCGATGCCGGCGAGGAAGCCGGACGCCCGTGCCGGGCTAGCGCTTGGGCCGCAATTTGCGGATGGCGGCGAGCTGGGCGGCCATCATGGCGTACTCGGCCTGCAATGTTGCGATTTCCATTTTGTCCTGCGTATTGCGCATCGCTTCCTCGGCGCGCTTGATCGCGTCGGTGGCTTTGGCCTCGTCCAGATCGTGTCCGCGGATCGCGGTGTCGGCAAGCACGGTCACGACGTTGGGCTGCACTTCCAGGATGCCGCCAGCGACGAAAATCAGCTCTTCTTCCCCGCCATCGGCCGGCTTGATCCGCACTGACCCCGGTTTGATGCGGGTGATGAGCGGCGTGTGCTGCGGATAAATGCCCAGTTCGCCGGCTTCTCCGGGCAGCACCACGAATTCCGCGGCGCCCGAATAGATACTCTGCTCGGCGCTAACGACGTCAACTTGCAGGGTATGTGCCATGCGGTGCGACCTTCTGCAGGGACTTGGCCTTTTCGAAAACTTCCTCGATCGAGCCGACCATGTAGAAAGCCTGCTCAGGAATAGTGTCGCATTCGCCGTTGACGATCATCTTGAAACCCTTGATCGTGTCTTTGAGCGAGACGTATTTGTCCGGCGAACCGGTGAACACTTCGGCGACGTGGAAGGGCTGCGACAAAAAGCGCTGGATCTTGCGCGCCCTCGCCCCCACCTGCATGTCTTCGGGCGAGAGTTCGTCCATCCCCAGAATCGCGATGATGTCGCGCAATTCCTTGTAGCGTTGCAACGTCGCCTGCACGGCGCGGGTGGTGTTGTAGTGATCCTCGCCGATCACGTTCGGGTCGATTTGCCGCGACGTTGAATCAAGCGGATCAACCGCGGGATAGATTCCCAACGACGCGATATCCCGCGACAACACCACGGTTGCGTCCAGGTGACCGAAAGTGGTCGCCGGCGACGGGTCGGTCAAGTCATGCGCCGGCACGTACACCGCCTGGATGGGCGTAATGGAATCCGTCTTGGTCGATGTGATGTGTTCCTGCAAACGGCCCATTCCCTCGGCCAGCGTCGGTTCGTAGCCGACCGCGGACGGCATGCGGCCGAGCAGCGCCGACACCTCCGTGCCCGCGAGCGTGAAACGGTAAATATTGTCGACGAAGAACAGGATGTCGCGGCCTTCGTCGCGGAAAACGCTCGGCCATGGTCAGGCCGGTCAGCGCGACGCGCAGACGGTTGCCGGGCGGTTCATTCATCTGCCCGAACACCATCGCCACTTTGGATTCGGGGAGGTTGTCGAGCTTGATAACCCCGGCTTCCGACATCTCGTGATAAAAATCGTTACCTTCGCGAGTCCGTTCGCCTACGCCAGCGAATACCGACGGGCCGCTATGCTGTTTGGCGATGTTGTTGATCAGCTCCAGGATGTTGACCGTCTTGCCGACGCCGGCGCCGCCGAAGAGACCAACCTTGCCGCCCTTGGCGAACGGACACACTAGGTCGATTACCTTGATACCTGTTTCCAGCAGTTCGACCGACGGGGAAAGCTCGTCGAACTTCGGCGCCTGCTGGTGTATCGAGCGCCGTTCATCGGTCTTGATGGGGCCAGCCTCATCGATCGGTCGGCCCAACACATCCATGATGCGTCCCAGCGTCGCGAGGCCTACCGGGACCGAAATCGGCCCGCCGGTACCGGTCACTTTCATGCCGCGGCGCAGACCGTCGGACGAACCCATCGCGATCGTCCGCACCACGCTGTCGCCCAACTGCTGTTCAACCTCGAAAGTGAGGCCTTTTTCGGCAAGCGGATTATTTGCGTCTTCCGTGAGCGTCAACGCATCGTAGATGTTGGGCATCGCATCGCGAGGAAACTCGATGTCGATAACCGCGCCGATACACTGGACGATGGTTCCCTGCTGTGTTTGTGCCATGACGTTATCCTGACTGTTCAATACGAATTAATCAAACTGCCGCCGCCCCGCGGACGATTTCCGACAGCTCCTTGGTGATGGCCGCCTGACGCGTCTTGTTGTAGATGAGGGTCAACTCATTGATGACGTCACCCGCGTTGTCCGACGCCGTTTTCATCGCCACCATGCTCGCCGATTGTTCCGACGCCATGTTTTCAGAGAGCGCCTGATAAATGATGGTTTCGATATAGCGTGTCAGAACCTGATCGAGTACCGCCTTGGCGTCGGGTTCGTAGATATAGTCCCGGGAACCCGTGGGTGCGCCCAGCCTTTCACCGGAAAGCGGCAATAGCTGTTCCGCCGCCGGTTCCTGTTTCATCGTATTGATGAAACGCGTATAGAAAATGACGAGCCGGTCAAAACGGTCCTGCGTATAACCGTCCAGCATCACCTTGATGGCGCCGATCAGCTTTTCCGTTTGCGGGCGGTCGCCGATTTGGGTCACGTGCGACACGACGTTCGCGCCCAGGCGCTGCATGAAACCGAGCGCCTTGTTGGCGATGCAGCACACTTCGAATTGCTCGCCCTCGGTCTCCAATTCCTTCATCTGGTTTAGCGCCAGACGCTGGACATTGGTATTGAGTCCGCCGCACAGACCCTTGTCGGTCGTAACGATGATGATGCCAACTTTCTTCACCGTGTCGCGCGGCACCAGAAACGGGTGGCGATACTCCGGGTTTGCGTGCGAAATATGGGCTGCGACGGCGTACATGAAATTCAACCCCCTTTTTTCTCCATGCGCAACGGGATCATTGGGCCGAGAAGCGACCGATTTGCGCGGAGGTTTGTGAAAAATCCCCCCTCACACGGGTTTTTCGGTCTCTGCGTTGCACCGTGGGGGCCGATTTCGACGCGCTCTGACCGCATCACGCGCGCGCAGGCCGCGCGGGATCGTCAGCCCCGTTGCAGAACCGCTTTTGCCTTGAGTATCAGGCCGCCTGGAAGAGATTCAGCGGCCGCGCCGGTGAACGCGGCGGGGCGCGGGCCGGCAAACCCAGGTGCGTGAGTATCCTCACAATCACCGCAGGCTCCTCGATGGCGGCGATGATCCTGAACTCTCCCCCGCACTGCGGGCAGTGTTCGAGGTCCAGGTCAAACACGCGCCGGAGCAGGCGCGCCCAGCCCATCCGCGCCGATGTGTGTTCGTGCTCCGCGGCGTGTTCACTTGGTTTCTGCACGGGGCCCGGCACGATCACCGCGCGCAGCCCGGCGTTGGGCGCGAGCACGCCGTGAAAGCCGATCAGGTGCAGGCGTGGTCGCGGCACCAGCGCTGCCAGGGGCTGCATGAATTCCAGCGGCGTCATCCTGATGTGGGTGGTGGCGTCCCGCCAGGGGCTTTTGAGTTGCAGCACGACATCGCCGGCGGTGTTGCGCATGATCCTTTCGTTGGCCAGGGCCGGGCGTGTGATGGTGCGACACAGGCGTTCGAGTTCCTTGCGCCGATCCTCCCCGCAGCGCACCCCGGCACGCAGGCTGAAGCCGTGCGCATCGGCGCACAGACCCGCCGTGGCTTTCTCGTCCCGGCCCGGCACGGTGCGCAGGGCTTAGCACGTTCTGACCGGCGCTCGGCCCCAGCGCGATGCGATAGGTGCAGGAGGCCGCCCCGCGTTGAGGTTCAGCGAACCGCATCGGGGTGCGTTAGATCAATGCCGCGCTCGCCAGCGGCTGGATGTGCTTGTATCGCTTCTGGTCCTGCGCAAGATCCCAAAGGTCAACGGCTTGCTGCATCCGCAGCCAAATCTCCGGCCCATTTCCCAAAAGCTTGCCCAGGCGGATTGCCATGTCAGGCGTCACGCCGCGCTTCTCGAGCAGGACCTCCGATACCGTCAGTCGCGAGACGCCAAGGAGTTCGGCGAATTCTTTTTGTGTCAGATTCAGCTCTGGCAATACGTCCTCGCGCAGAACTTCTCCCGGCTGGGTCGGCCGGCGGTTCGGGTTTCTCAAAGTATCGACCATCAGTGATAATCCTCCAAGTCAAGATCGGCCGCGTTTGGGTCGGCAAACCGGAAAGTAATGCGCCAGTTTCCGGACACGGCCATCGCCCATTCCCCCTTGCGGTCGAATTTCAGCGAGTGCAAGTTCATTCCAGGAACATTCAACTGTTCAACAGCGGTTGCGGCATCGATCAAATCGAGAATGCGGCGAATGCGTGACGCGTGCTTGGCATTGATCCCGCGGGTGCCGTTCTTCCTGAAAAACAGTTTTAGGCCTTTGTGCCGGAAGCTCTTGATCATTGAACTAGTGTAATCCTAATAATTACTCAGTGCAATGCAATGGATTACATTGTTTGAAGTTGCTTTCTCGCACATTCGCGGCGCAGTTTGCAAAGCATACCTGGCCGAAGCGCGATGTTGCGAAATTGCCGCAGGCTCAGCAGCAGCCGGACGCGGGCCGCTGAGGCGCGCGCAATTCCAATATTTCCTGCGGTCGCGCAAATCGATGTCTGCTACGGCGACAGCAGCGGAATGATGCCTCGACCCTTCTGGCGGTAAATGCCGAAGTCTGAATCCAGCGTGAAGATCGCCTAGTCCGCGTCCAGCGAGGCCACGATAGGGCCGTTGTTAGCGACGACGCTTCCGCACAAGCCTGGACGCGGTTTTTACAGCACCCTCAAGAAGCGTCTTGTTGGTGGCGAGGTCGCGACGGCCGCTCTTGACCGAACCTACAAGGTCGCGGATCAGGTCGGCGCATGTCTGCTCTCCTTCGTCATGCGTGCGAACTAGCAGGCTGCGTTCGAGGGACTCGCGCACGATCGCGGATTGCGTGACATTGCGTCGTCGCGCCTCGGCGGCGAGCGCATTGCCGAGGGCGACCGGAAGTTTGATCGAGATGTTTTCCATGGCGGAGAGGGCATTTCCAAATGCGACTGCTTGCAATACTTGTTTATGCCCGTAAATTTCCCGCAAGACGCAGTGATTAACCCGTGTGCCCGGACTTCAATCGCGCGTACTCAATCCTCGGGAAGCACCCCGACGGCCGGCAGGATCTTCGCCCAGCGCCGCAGTTCCTCGGCGATGAATGTGGCGAACGCCTCGGGCGGCATCCAGGCGGTGTCGCAGCCGATGGCAAACAGCCGCTGCTGAAAGGCCGGTTGCTGCAGGATGGGTCCGATGACGCCCGCCAGGCGGATGACGATGGCGCGGGGCGTGTTGGCGGGCGCGAGCACGCCGAACCAGGTGTCCATTTTCACTTCCGGCATGCCCAGTTCGGCGGTGGTCGGCACGTCGGCCAGCCGCGGATGGCGCGTGGCCCCGGTCTGTGCCAGCACGCGCAGTTGCTCGCGCCGTCCGACCACGCTGCCCAGGCCGAGGGAGGCGACTTCGATCTGGCCCGAGATGGTATCGGTAGTGATCGGTGCGCCGCCCTTGTAGGGGACGTGCACCATGTCCACGCCGGTTTTCAGCTTCAACATCTCGACGGCAATCTGCAGGGCGCTGCCCAGTCCCATCGCGCCGTAGCGGATCTTGCCGGGATTGGCTTTGGCATAGGCGATCAATTCGGCCAGGGTGTTGTAGGGCAGTTTCGGGTTGACCGAGATCGTGGTCCAGGAACTCGCCACCAGCGCCACCGGCGCAAAATCCTTGATCGCATCGTACGGCAGCACCTTCTTCATCGAGGGCAGCATTGCCAGGTCCGACGGCCCGAACAGCAGCGTATAGCCATCGGGCTGCGAGCGCGCCACGTACTCGTAGGCGACCTGCTGCGCCGCCGCGGCGCGATTCTCCGCGACCACCGACTGCCCCAGCCGCTCGCTCATCGCCTGAGCCAGCAGGCGCGCGATGGAATCCTGGAACGCGCCGGGCGACCCGGCCAGGACGAGGCGGATCGGCCGCGTCGGATAGTCCTGCGCCTGCGCGGGCAGGGCGGCCAGGGCGATGACGACGAGTACGGCGCTGGAGCAGCGCCCCATTTTCTGGAAAATATTCATGTCTTCTCCTGTTCGGCAGAGTGGCACTGCGCGGGCCGGCAAAGCACAAGCACGCTGCAGGCCAGATTCAGGCTCGATGTTAAAACCAACTGCGTTCGAACGTGCGGCCGCGCCGCGCGGTGCGGTCATCCCGGCAATACTCGACTTTACCTTGCCGCAGGACATCTATACAGCATCTGAACATCCGCTATATGATGCAGCTGTCCTCTGTTGCGGCAGGAGAGCTGCAGGGATCTGCGGCGTTTGTTCGGCGATTGCAGCAATTCACCGTTACGAAGGAGTGACCCATGAACATGCGTGGCCGGCGCTTTGGAACGATACTCGCGGTGGGCTTTGCCGGATTGTTGGCGCTGTTTGGACCCGATGCGCAGGCACAGGCGGGGAGCCTGCCGGAAAAGCTGGCGATGCGCCTGGACTGGAAACCCAATGGCCTGCACGCCCTTTTCTACTACGGAAAGGACAGAGGCTACTATGCCCAGGAAGGGATAGACCTGACGCTGATACCCGGATCGGGATCCGCGGATTCGCTCAAACAAGTCGGTTCGCGAGCCGTGGATCTGGGATTGGTGGATGCGACGGTTCTGGTCGAAGGTGCGGCGCAAAAAGTGCCGGCGAGATCCGTCGCCGTTTATTTTCAGAACACGGCCATAGAACTCATCAGCCCCAAATCCAAACCCATCACCGAGATCAAACAGTTGCTCACGGGAGTGAAATTGGGCAGGCGCAAAGCGAGTGCCACCTTCCAGGGTCTGCTGGCGCTGCTCGCGGCAAACGGCATCAAACCGGAACAACTCAACATGGTGGACATAGGGTTCGGCGTGCAGCCGCTGCTGCTGAAGCAGGTGGACGTGATAATCGGAATCGGCACGACTGATCCCGTTGAACTCGAGGCTGCCGGCATGGCCATACACGAGATGTTCATCTCCGACCACGGTGTGAACGTATACGGCTTCAGCATTGCGGCCAATGAAGATCTGATCAGCAAGCGCGGCTCTTCCATAACCCGGTTCCTGCGCGCCACGAAAAAAACGATGCAGGAATTGCAGGGGCAGAAGCAGGCTGCGGTTCAGGCACTCGCCAGAGCGGCCTCGGAAATCGACGTGCCGCGCGAAATCAAGGTGCTGGAGAATTCACTGCGTTTCGTGTCCAGCAAGGAGACGGCAGCTAACGGATTCGGCTGGCAGACCGAAGCGCGCTGGCAACATACGGCGGATACGGCAAGGAAGCTGGGTCTGATCGACGGCAATCTCGCGGCGAAAGACCTGTACACCAACGAGTTTCTGAAATAGCCCAGGCGCCGCTCAAGCGGCGGCGAATATACCCGACATGACGATGAAACCCGGGATGCGCTTCACGCGATCGGTCCAGCGGCGGATGGCCGGATAATCCTCGCGCGAAATCCCGCCCTCTTCGGACAGCATCACGTAGGGAAAGCAGGCAATGTCGGCTATCGTCGGCAGCGTCCGGGTCGCGATCCAGTCCCGGGCGTCCTGCTCCGCGAACCAGAGATGCTCGTCCAGGATGCGAAACAGCCGGTGCGCGCCGGCACGGCAGCGCTCGGCATCCAACTCGAAAAACAGGGCATCGTGCAGCCGCGCCGCCGATGCGGTGGCGGTAAGAGCATCGGCGAAGGCGAGCCACATGCCGATGCTCCCCATCAGTTCGGGCTCGTCCGGGTACCAGGTGCGCTTCGCGTCGTATTTTCTGGCGAGGTAGACGAGGATCGCCTGCGCGTCCCGCAGCCGCAGATCGCCGTCTTCCATCACTGGAATCTGGCCGAGCGGGTTGATCTTCAGGAAGGCCGCGCTCTTGTGTTCTTTGCCGGGATAAAAATCGACAAGGACCGTCTCATAACGGATGTCGAGGATATTCAGCAGCAGCCGGACCTTGTAGCAGTTGCCGGAGGGTTGATAGTCGTAAAGCCGGATCATGTCGCTGTGCTCACCGCTGCGCTCTCGCATGACTCGATGCTATCCCGCAACGCGCACAGCCTGTCGTTGTGGTGGCGCAGGATAACTGCCCTGGACGCGGTGTCCGGCGCAGCGCTGATGACGCCGTGGATGATGGATCGCGCCCTGTCGGCGGGCTGGACTACCAGGGCCAGCACCCCTGCCCCACCGGAGGCTGCGGCGCCCGATATCACTGTGACCACTGTAAAAAGATGTGGCCGCAGCCGCTCGCCGTCGCGTGTTCCGGCGGAAACGCCCGGCGCCGGCAGGGCCCCGCCGCCATAGTCCCTGAGTCGTTCCATAACAGCTGTCGCCGCAGCGTGCACAACGATGGCGCGCAGGGTCATGCCATCATCGCCATCCATGCCATCGAGCGACGGAGCCTGCTTCGCCCGGCCCATGCAAACCCAGACCAGCCCGTATTTTTCGCACACCGGGTAGGTCTTCGCGCCCATGCGTTCCGGATTCGGTTCGTGCGCGTTGCTCGGCACCGATTCGCACCGGCCGCTGCCCGCCGCGAAGCGCATGCCGTGGTACTGGCACTTGAGTTCCATCCCGAGGTTGTGGCCCGTGGTCAGGCGCAATCCCCGATGCGGGCAGCGATTTTCCCAGGCGTTCGCCCGGCCCTCGCTGTCCCGCCACACTGCCAGTTCCTCGCCGAGCAGGCGCGCGTGAAACAGGTGGCGCGGCACGAGATCGTCGCTGCACGCAACGGGATGCCAGGCGTTCAGCAGGTTTTCGTCCCCGAGGTTCACGATTTCCATCCCGCTCGCATGGATAGCAACGGCCTGGATGCGGCGCGGGTCGCATTATCCGGCATGGGTCACGCCAAAACGCAGGCCTTGTTCCCTGAGGTAACGCCGATAGGCAAGCGACAGCCGGTCGGATCGAACCGACAACTCGGCCTGCGGCGCCAGCGGGAGCAGTGCCGGCAGCTGATTTTCCAGAATCGGCTTGTCCTGCATGAACACCAGTTCCTGGCGCGCCCGAAGGGCCGCATCCGACTTCGCATGATCGGTGACGGCATACAGGATCCAGACGATGCTGAATGCCGGTTCCACCGGCTGCACGCTCAGCAGGATGGACAAGCCGTGGCCGCCGGATGCTTCGCTCACGTTGCTTAGAACCTTGGTCAGCACCGCGCTGAAGGGACGCAGCACGCGGAAGGTGTATCTCACGTCGCTTGCGCCTTCGGCCACCGCGGTGGGCTTGGGCTGCCAGAAGAGGCAATTCGCGCTGACCGGACCCTCTCCTTGCACACCCGCTTCCGCGTTGTATTCGAGCACCTCGCTGTAGGACTCATCGCCGAGTATCCCCGCGTGCACGAACGGCAGATGCGCCATGTCGAGAAAGTTCTCGACGATGCGCGGGCCGGACGCACGCACGCCGTAGGGACCGCACACCACTTTCTGATAACGCGGATCGTCGAATTCAGGAAACGCCAGAACGTCCTGCGCCGGTTCCCCCAGGCAGACCCAGACCAGTCCGTAGCGTTCGGTCGCCGATGCCGGCTGGCCGTTTTCCGCGGCCGGCGCGGACGCTTGCGTGGCTTGCGCGGGAACGGCAAGCAACTTTCCTGCGGCATTCCGGGAGATGTCGATGTCCTGCTGCAGCAGGCGGATCTTGAGCGACTCGCCGTGCCGGACAGCGTCCGCCCTGGCTGCCAGATGCCAATCTCCGTGCAGCGCCGGATCGGTTATCACCTGTTCATTCCGGTTGGTCTCGCGCGTTCGGCACAGTGTGACCGGCTGTCAAGCCTGAAGCGCCAGCGGATTGACGTGCGTTACACCGGAAAAGCGCCGGAAGTCGTTGTCGGCGGAGGCGATCGTGGCGCCTTGTTCGATCGCGAGCGCGGCAAGGTGGGCGTCGGAAGTCAGGTTGCCTGCGGCGCCGCTTGCGGCCAGCAGGTTTCGCAGGACAGGCCAGTGCATTTCACCCGGAGCGATAAACTTGACAAAGGGCTGGCGCAACCAGCCGTCGATGTAGTCGAGCGCGGTCGCCACCGCAAGCGGCTTTCGCATGATGCCCGGATGCGTGGTAATGCGCACGAACGCGAGCGCCACGATCCACGCTATGCCGAGCGATTCGGCTCCGGAAAGCGTCTCCTCCAGCCAGCGGCGCGCGCTTGCATGATGAGGAGAGTCGCGGTCGACTGCGTAGATCAGCAGATTGGCGTCCGCCAGGATCACTTGCGCAACGCAATCTTGCGCGCGATCTCACTGTCTTCCAGCGCGTCGGCGAGCTGCAACGCCTTTTCCAGATTCACACCTCCCAGGACGCCGCCCAGCGAAACGGTCTTTAATCGGTAGGGACGCGCATGCGCCGGGGCATCGTCGGCGGCAAGGCCCGCGCGCAGCGTCTCGTTGACCACCTGCTTGAACGCCTTGCCGGTGCGATGGGCGGCGTTCCTGAGCGCCTTGGCGATCTGGTCATCCAGGGTAAGTGTGGTGCGCATCCGCGGATGTTAGCATCAAAGCATCAAAGATAAACGCATCAATGCATCAATCCGCTTCAACAGCCTGCGCGGCATCCACTGCGCTGCGTTATGCTTGCAGGCTCGAATCTTCTCCGGCGAAACCGTCCCCATGTCATCACTCCGAGACTACCTGCAGACCGTCCCCGCCGACGATATTCTGCGCATCGCGGAGCCGATGCCGCTCGATTACGCCAAAACCGGCCTGGTGCTGGAACTGGAAAAGCGCAAACGCTTTCCCCTGGTGTGGATCGACAATCCGGTGGGCAGCGACGCGCCGGTGGTGTGCAACCTGTTCGCCGACCGCGGTCGGATGGCGCGCATGGCCGGCGTTGCGCATCACGACCAGTTCAACGAAGGCTGGCTGCGCTACCTCGCGGCGCCGCTAAAACCGGTAATGCGTTCTTCCCCCGCACCGGTGCAGGAGGTGGTTGTGGAAGGCGACGCGGTGGATGCGGGCGCGCTGCCGATCTGCCGCCATTTCGAGTACGACGCGGGACGTTATATCAGTTCAGGAATACTTATCTGCAAGGACCCGGACACGGGCGTGCGCAACATGAGCTTCCAGCGCCTGCAGTTGAAGGGGCCGAACCGGTTCGGCGCCAGCCTGCATTCGCGCGGCCATATCTGGGAACACCTGCAGCGCCGCGAGGCGCAGGGTCGGAACCTCGAAGTCGCGGTGGTGATAGGCGGCCATCCGGCAATTTACGTCGCGGCGGGCGCCAAGGTGGGCATGGAAGTGGACGAACTGGACATCGCCGGCGCGATGATGGGCAAGCCGGTCGAACTGGTCCGCTGCAGGACGATAGATGTCGAGGTGCCGGCGGAAGCGGAATATGTGCTTGAGGGCGAGATACTCGGTGGCGTGTACGAAGACGAAGGCCCATTCGGCGAATACACCGGCTACTCGACGTCGCGTTCCACGCGCAACGTGTTCGTGGTCAAGGCGATCACGCGGCGCGCCAAGCCGATGTGGCTGGACATCGTGCCTGGCTACTCGATGGAGCACCTGCTGCTCGGGCGCACCACCAAGGAGGCGCACGTCTACTCGCGCCTGAAGGAAATGGTGCCGCAGCTGGTGGCGATCAACTGGCCGCGCTCCGGCACCCACTTCCACGCCTACCTGTCGCTGAAGAAATCGGCCGAAGGCCAGGCGCGCCATGCGCTCACCCTGCTGTTCGGCCTGGATCCCTATGTCAAGTTCGCGGTGGCGGTGGATGCCGACGTGGACGTGTTCAACGAAGAGGAGGTGCTGTGGTCGATGGCGACGCGCTTCCAGGCCGACACCGACATGTTCGTCATCCCGAAAATGTTCTGCAACCGGCTCGACCCGTCTTCGGTGGAGGGCATGGCCGCCAAGCTCGGCATCGATGCCACCGCGCCCATGGACTGGGACGTGAAACGCACCTCCATCCCGGCCGGCGCACGCGAGTGGGTGGATAATTTCCTGCGCCTGAAAAAACTCTGATACATCCCTTTCAACGATCTTGCCCCCACTGGAGAATTCCATGCCTACCACCTTCCGCGCCGCAGTTCCCGCCGTGCTCGCCCTCGCCGTCGGATTCACCGCCGTATCCAGCGCATTCGCCCAGCCGGCCACCAAGGCCAGCATCCGCCTCGACTGGAAGCCGGGCGCGCAGCATGCCCCGTTCTATTACGCGAAAGACAAGGGCTACTACGCGGCCGAGGGCATCGACCTGCAGATCATTCCCGGATCGGGCTCGTCCGACTCGGTCAAGCAGGTCGGCGCCAAAGCGGTGGACTTCGCGCTGGTCGATGCGCTGGTGCTGGTGCAGGGCGCCGAGCAGCGGGTGCCGGTCAAGGCGGTCGCCGCCTACTACGAGCGCACGCCCATCGTGCTGATGAGCCCGAAGGCGAAGCCGGTGACCGACGTGAAGCAGCTGCTGGGCGAGGTGAAACTCGGATCGAAGAAAGGCAGTTCCACTTTTCAGGGGCTGGTCGCGCTGCTGGGGGCAAACAACATCAAGATGGAAAGCATCAAGCTGGTGGACATCGGATTCGGCGTGCAGCCGCTGCTGGTGAAGCAGGTGGATGCGATGATGGGCTTCACCATGAATGAGCCGATAGAGGCGGAAAGCGCCGGGATGCCGATTTACGAGCTGTCCATCGCCGACCAGGGCGTGAAGGCCTACGGCCTCACCATTGTCTCGAACGACGAGTTCATCAAGGCGAAGGGCGCGGTGGTCGACGCGTTCCTGCGCGCCACGCGCAAGGCGGTGCAGGAGACGGCGCAGAACAAGCTGGCCGTGGTGCAGGCGGTGGCGAAGCAGGTCTCCGAAACCGACGTGAAGCGCGAGATGGCGGTGCTGGAGCGCACCATTCCGTTCTTCACCGGCAAGGGTGTGGCATTCGGCGCGCAGTCCGAACAGGCCTGGGCGCAGACCATCAACACCGCGAAGACGCTGGGCCTGGTCGAAAAAGCGCCGGCCACCCGGGACGTCTACACCGCCGCCTTCAGTAAATGACGGGCACGGCATCGGCGGCGTCAGCCTCGAGTGCGCCGCCGTCGGATGGGTCGGCAGCCGGCGGGGCCGCCCCGGACCCCGCCCTGTACCAAAAATCGGCGGTCTGCATTGCGCTCGATGACGTAAGCGTCACCTACCGGGCGCGCAACCAGGATGTCAACGCGCTCTCGCACGTAACCTTGAGCGTGCGGGACGGCGAATTTCTCGCGCTGCTGGGGCCCACCGGCTGCGGCAAGAGCACCCTGCTCAAGATCGTCAGCGACCTGCTGCGTCCGACTTCCGGAACGGTGTCCGTGCGCGGGCAGGCCGCCGCCGCGGCGCGCCATGCCAATGATTTCGGTTTCGTGTTTCAGGAGCCGGCGCTGCTGCCCTGGCGCACCGCCATCGACAACGTGATGCTGCCCCTCGAAGTCGTGAACTATCCGCCGGCCGAGCGCCGCGCCCGCTGCGAGCAGTTGCTCGCCATGGTGGGCCTCTCCCGATTTGCCGGCAGCTATCCGCACGAACTGTCGGGCGGGATGAAGCAGCGCGTCTCCATCGTGCGCGCGCTGTCGTGGAAGCCGTCCATCATGCTCATGGACGAGCCGTTCTCGGCGCTGGATGAACTCACCAAGCAGCAGTTGCAGGACGAACTGCTGCAACTGTGGGCGAGCGAAAAGAAGACCATCGTGTTCGTCACCCACAATATTTCCGAAGCCGTGTATCTCGCCGACCGGGTGGTGGTGATGTCGGCGCACCCGGGACGCATCAATGCCGTGATACCGGTGGATCTGCCCCGGCCCCGGGATCCCGCGGTTCGCGACACGCTTGAATTCATCGGCCACGTGCGCCGCGCGCGGGAGGCGCTAAAGGGATGAGCGAGCACGCCGACCTGGCGCTGGAACCGGTGCCGCAGAAGGAAAAGGAAAGGTGGCTGGAGCGCCTGGCGCCGCCGCTGCTGATACTCGCGGCGGTTCTGGGCGTATGGGAATTCCTGGTGTGGCTGTTCGACGTGCCGCCCTGGCTGATGCCGGCGCCGTCCTCTGTCTGGGCGCGTTTTTTCAAGACCGAGACGCTGTGGTTTCATACCAGCATCACCATACTCGAGGCGATGGCGGGCTTCGCCTTCTCGGCGGTGCTGGGCGTGGCGCTGTCCGCGGGCATCGTCCATTCGCGGTTTCTCGAACGCGGCGTGTTTCCCTACATCATCGTGTCCAATTCGATTCCCATCATCGCCGTCATTCCGCTGCTGACCATCTGGTTCGGATTCGGCATCGCGCCGAAGATCATGATCGCCTCCATCATCACCTTCTTCCCCATCGTCACCAACACTACGCGCGGCTTGAAGTCGGCCGATCCGCGCATACTCGACTTCATGCATTCCATCAACGCCACCCGCACCGAGGTGTTCTTCAAGGTGCAGCTGCCGGCGGCGCTGCCCTACATCTTCGCCAGCTTCAAGATCGCCGCCTCGCTGTCGCTGGTGGGCGCGGTGGTGGGCGAGTTCTACGGCTCCGATCGCGGGCTGGGTTATCTGGTCATCACCTCGGCCACGCAACTGCGCACCGACCTGTTGTTCGTTTCCATCATCGTGCTGGCGGTGCTGGGCGTGGGTCTTTTTACCCTGTTCGGCTGGCTGGAGCGCTCGGTGACGCGCGGCGAGG
>SHXF01000145.1 GCA_009693435.1 Betaproteobacteria bacterium
CAAAAATTGACGAAATGCGGGTTGTCAGCGCAGAAAGTGTGAAAACTTCTGCTGCTGGAGCTGAAAACACGAAAATCAGAGGCTGCGCTTATAATTCAAGCGGAATATTTTTCTCAAAAAACAGGGTTTCCGGTCCAGCACTAACTATACCTGACCCCCTGGATGACCCCCGGACAGACCCTTGACACCTTTCTGTTCTCGATCAGGATCTTCTTCATGGCTCCCCCTTGTGCCGGATTTCGCGAATACAATAGCACGCACGGGCCCGCGCATACCGATGCGTGACGCAGCACACCAGAATCGCCCGGTGATCAACGAACGAGGAGGAACATGAAGCGAAACCTGCATACTGCCCTGAAATCCAGCCTGCTCGCTGCGCTCGTCACGGGCGCGGTGGTGCCTGGACTCGCGCGTTCGCAGACGGAAGGCTACCCGAACCGGCCGGTGCGCTTGGTCGTGCCGTTTCCGCCTGGCGGCAGCGTGGATCTCAACGCGCGGCTGCTGTCGGGGAAGCTCTCCGAGCTGCTCGGGCAGCAGATCGTCGTGGACAACCGCAGCGGCGCATCGGGCATGATCGGCTCGGAAGCGGTCGTGCGCTCGGCGCCCGACGGCTATACGCTCCTCCTGACGAGCATACCGTTCGTCACCAGCGCCATTCTGTACAGCAAGCCGCTCTACGACCCGCTCAACGATTTCGTGCCGATTTCGCTGCTCACCAACGTGCCGACCTCGGTCGCCGTGCATCCCTCGATGCCCGTGCGCTCGGTGAAGGAGCTCCTTGCGCTCGCAAGGTCCAGGCCGGGCGCGCTCAACTACGCCTCCTCGGGAATTGGGAGCAACTCCAACATCACCGGGGAGCTCTTCAACCTGATGGCGAAGGTGAACATCGTCGCGATCCAGTTCAAGGGCGGCGGACCCGCGCTGTTGGCAGCGGTCAGCGGTGAGGCGCCCATCTCCTTTTCGAACGTCTCGGAGACGGCGCGCATGGTCGAAGCCAAGCGGCTGGTCGCGCTGGGAGTGAGCAGCCCGAAGCGCTCGCCGATCCTGCCCGACGTGCCGACGATCGCGGAGGCCGGCCTGCCGGGCTTCGAGTTCCAGGCCTGGCACGGCGTGCTCGCGCCCAGGGGCACGCCGCCCAAGCTCGTCGCGTTACTGAACGAGAAGGTGCGCAGCGCGATGGCCGCCCCGGACCAGATGAAGCGCTTCCAGGAGCGGGGGATGGAGGTCATCACCAACTCCCCGGAAGAGTACGCGGACTACCTGAAGAGCGAGATCGCGAAGTGGGGCAAGGTGATACGCGAGCGGAATATGAAGGCTGGGTGAAGGGTAAGGCGGAAGGCGGAAGGCGAAAAAAGGAGGGGAAACGTAGGCACCGTGGTCGTGACTTGCCGACCAGCTCTTGCGCGCGGCCACTTGCGTGGATAAGATTTTCAAGGGCGCCAAACGGGCGACCTGCCCGTCGAGCAACCCACCAAATTTGAATTGCAAGACCACGAAAGTGTTGGGTCTCACCATCCCGCAGTCGCTCCTGATCAGCGCCGAGATGCGCGGGTTTCCACGCACCGCACGTGGGCGCCGAGCCCCTGACCAGCACACCATAAGAACTGGCGCGCTACACTCGTGAAGAAGTGCAACGCTGGCAGCGGCTGATACGCGAATCCGGCGCACGCGCTGAGCGAACTTTATAAAGAGGAATTACCATGAATTTCAAGGGAAAGACAGCGGTGATTGCAGGCGACGCTTGGGGTCTTGGCCACGCAACGGCGCTGATGTTCGCGCGCGAAGGCGCCCAGGTGATTTGCATCGACGACAACGCGGAAATGAAAGATGCGCGCCTGCTACGCATGGATGCGTTTGAGCTGGCGAATTTTCATGCCGATGTAACGGATGCGGCTCAGGTGCAGGCGGTTGCGAACGCCTGCGAAAAAACACTCGCCAAAGTAGACATCCTGTTTAACGTGGCGGGGCGTGATCCGATCCAGCAGACATTCGAGAAAACGACGCAAGAGGCCTGGGCAACCATGATCGGGCGCAATTTGTCCTCGGCCTTTGTGTGCGCGCAGGCATTTTTGCCGCTGATGAAAAAAGCCGGTTCAGGCACCATCATTAATCACGGATCGATCGACGGTGTTCTGGGCAATCCGTCTATTGCAGCCTATTCCGCTGGCAAGGGCGGCTTGCTGCCGCTCACGCACGTGATGGCGCACGATCTGGGAAAATACAATATTCGCGTCAATTACATTTCCTCCAGCGGCCCGCGCCAAAGCACTATCGCGGTGACGCCGGTGGACAAATCCAGAGTGGCTGTCACTCCTCTGGGCCGCCAGGGCACGCCGCAGGATGTGGCGCCGGTGGTCGTGTTCCTGGCGTCAGATGCGGCGGCGTTCGTGAGTGGCGCGAACATTGTGGTGGATGGCGGACGCACGGCCACCACGCATGGTTGTTACGACGAGTAGTGATGAAATCCCTTATAGAGCTCGCGATGAGCGGAATACTGTTGCTTGCACCCGCAATCCCCTATGGCCAGGGCTACCCGTCCAAACCGATTCGCATCGTCGTCCCGTTCGCTCCCAGTGGAAACATCGACATCACGGCGCGGGTCATCGCGCCTGGACTGACGGAAGTTCTGGGGCAGCCCGTGATCGTCGAAAACCGCGGCGGCGCGGGAGGCCGAATCGGTTCCACGCAGGTCGCCAAATCGCCGCCCGACGGTTACACGCTCCTCCTCGGCGCGCCCGGCACCCTCGTGGCTCAGCCGGTGTTTCACGACGATATCGAGTACCAGCCGCTGCGCGACTTTGTGTACACCTCGCTCATATCTCTGGTGCCGAGTGCACTCGTCGTGCACCCCTCGATGCCGGTGCGCAGCGCCAGGGAGATCATCGCGCTGGCAAGGGCGCAACCCGGAGCGCTGTTGATGGGTTCGGCGGGCCAGGGTTCCGGCACGCACCTGATGGGTGAGCTGTTTCAGTCGATGGCGCAAGTAAAATTCACGCACGTGCCCTACAAAGGCGGCGCCGCTGCATCAGTTGCCATCGTCAGCGGCCAGATCCATCTGGCATTCGATCAGGTCAGTTCAGCCGGACCCTTCATCAAAGCAGGCAGACTGCGGGCACTCGCGGTGACAACTGCGCAGCGCTCGAAACTCTTGCCTGACGTGCCGACGATCGACGCATCGGGGCTCCGCGGCTACGATTACTCAACGTGGACCACGCTCGCCATTCCGGCTGCAACGCCCAAGGATACGGTGCAGAAGCTGCGCGATGCAGTCGACGCCGTCATTGCACAGCCGCGCACGCGCGTAGCGTTCGAGAAACTTGGCGCTGAAGTGGTCCCCGGCAGCGCTGAGGAATTCACGCGCATACTGCAGCAGGATTACGCAAGGTGGGTGCGCATCCGCAAGGAAAGCGGGATCAGGATCGACTAAGTAAGGTCTGAACAATCTCAAGTTCGTCACTCCGGTGAACACCGGAGTCCAGTGAAATCAATCGCTTCCTGGATCCCGGCGTACGCCGGGAAGACGTTATTCAGAGGTTCCGTGAGCGGTGATCTGCTCCAGCGGCGTGGGCTTGGCGGCGTGCAGCGCCGGCAGCAACTCCTCGGACATCAGTCGCATGCTGGCCAGGGCGTTGGAGAGGGGCATGCCGAGGAAGTGCGTGCGGAACACGAAATGGGTCACGCCCAGTTCCTCGATGTAGGGCGTGAGCTGATTCCAGCAGTCCTCCGGTGAGCCGATCACGAAGCGGTCCTTGACCAGTTCCTCGAAGGACTTGTTGAGCCGCTCGTGTTCTGGCATGGCTTTGTCGCTCTCCCACTGGGCGTAAGCCTTGTACTTCTCCGAAATGTACGGCCCCGCGAGTTCCATCGCGGCGGCACGGTTCCTCGCGCAGTAGATCTCGATGCGGCAGGGGTTTTCCCGCGGCAGTGGTTTTCCCGCATTGCGCAGCTCCTGCTTGTAGAGGATCAGCCGCTCTTTGTGGGTGGCCAGCGTGGCCTTGGGGCTGTGGTAGAGGCAGTCCCCCAATTGCGCGGCGCGACGGATGGCGTTGGCATGCTTGGCAGCAAACCAGATCGGCGGGTGGGGCTTTTGCACGCACTTCAGGGAGAGGTGCGCATCCCTCAGAATGCAGGTGTCGCTCTGGTAGCTCACCTTGTCCTCGGTCCACAGCCGTTTGGCGACGGTGAGGCATTCCTCGAAACGCTGCACCCGCTGTCCTTTGCGCACGCCGAAGGCTTCGAACTCGGCAGTACGGTAGCCCAACCCTACGCCGAAAACCATGTTGCCACGGGAAATCACGTCCAGGGTGGCAATGGTTTCTGCGGTGTAGACGGGGTTGTGCAGGGGAAGCAGCAGCAGCCCCACCCCTAGGGTCATGTCCCCCGCGTCGGCGGCCAGACGGGCCAGGTAGGGCACCAGTTGCAGCCCCTGGTTGCCGCCCTCGTTCAGGTAGTGCTGTCCCGCGAAGAAAGAGTCCCACCCGCGGTCGCGGGCCAGCCGCACCATCACGATCTGTTCCTCCAGGGCACTCACCATATCCACCCCTTCGAACTGCTGGTTGCTGACCATGATTCCCGCTTTTACGCCACGCATTTGCGTTTCCTTTTCTGGTACGAGCGATTGGGACGGATATCACTACCTCTAGTGTTGCCGCCGCCCGCGCAGCGTTGCGCACGGCCTTCTCCCTCGGTGAGGGCAATGATCGCACATCACGAACAGACGAAGGAAGCAGATGAACTACGGTGTTGCGATTTTCTTTACCGACTACTCAATCGGGCCGGGCGCCACAAGGTTGTTTCGGCGGATGGAAAAGTTATACTGAACGTATTTGCTCGACGATCGGGAGAAGACGATGGCGACTAGGACGCTCGAAAACGTGACCGTGTCGGACGCCTATCTGGCGTTGATGGCCGACCGTGGCGTCGAGTACCTTTTCGCCAACGCCGGCACCGACTTCGCGCCGATGATCGAGGCGCTCGCAAAGGCCCAGGCGCTCGGGCTGCCGCACCCCAGGCCCGTCACCTGCCCTCACGAGAACACCGCCCAGCACATGGCTATCGGTTATTACCTCGCCACCGGGCGGCCCCAGCTCACCATGCACCACGTCAATGTGGGCACGGCCAACGCAATGAACGGGCTCCTCAACGCAGCGCGCGGGCAGGTGCCGATCCTCTTCACCGCGGGCCGCACGCCCATCAACGAGGACACGCTGAAGGGCCATCGGACGCTCGACATCCACTGGACGCAGGAAATGTACGACCAGGCTGGGATGGTGCGGGAGTCGGTCAAGTGGGACTACGAGCTGCGCAACGCCGAGCAGCTCGAGACCATCGTCGACCGCATGCTCACGGTGTCGATGTCGGATCCCAAGGGGCCCGTCTATCTTACGCTGCCGCGCGAAGTGCTCTCACTGCGGCTCGACAAGTTCACCTATAACAGCCCGAGCCGCATGCGCCCGGCCGCCCCTTCCGCGCCGTCACCCGACGCGCTCGACGAGGCCGCCTCGATTCTCGCGCGGGCGCAGCATCCCGTCATCATCACCAACTGGGGCGGCCGCAATCCCGGCGTGATGCCCGCACTCACGGCGCTCGCCGATCGCTACGCGATTCCCGTGGTCGAATACCGCAACCGCTACATCGCCATGCCGACGCATCACCCGATGATGGCCGGCGGCAATCCGGACGCATTCGTCAAGGCCGCCGACGCGATTCTGGTGCTCGACACCGCGGTGCCCTGGCAGCCGTCCAAAGTCCGGCCCCCGGACGACTGCAAGGTGATCCACATGGCGCCGGATCCGCTTTACACCTATGTGCCCGTGCGCGGGTTCCCGGCCGACTTGTCGCTCGCCTGTGCCAGCGATCTGGGCTTACGCATGCTGCACGATGCGATGGCCGGGCCCGCGAAGTCGAATGCCGTGCGCATCGCAATGCGGCGCGACGCATGCGCAGCGCATCACGCGAAACTCGAAGAGAACTGGGCGAGCAAGCTCGCGGCCTGCAAGGATGCCTCGCCGATCGCGCCCGCCTGGATCTCCCACTGCATTAATCAGGTACGCACCAAAGATGCGATCATCGTCAAGGAATCGGGGCTGCAGACACAGTACCTCGATGTCGATCGACCCTGCATGGTGATGAACCCGGGTGCCGCCTCGGGCCTCGGCCACGGCATGGGGGTTGCGCTCGGGCTCAAGCTCGCGAATCGCGACACGCTGGTGATCGGCACCGAGGGCGACGGCGCCTACATGTACAACGTGCCCGTCTCCGCCCATTACGTTTCGGCTGAGCAGCAGTTGCCGGTGTTGTGGGTCGTGTTCAACAATCAGCGCTGGCAGGCCGTGCGCGGCGCCACACTTGGCCTCAATCCCGACGGCTACGCCGCCGGCATGGAGCGTGCGCCGCTCACCTACTTCACCGTCGAACAGCACTACGAGAAGCTGGTGGAGGTGTCGGGCGGTTACGGCGAGCGCGTCACCGAGGCGCGCCAGATGCTGCCTGCACTGGAGCGCGCGATGAAAGTGGTGCTGGTGGAGAAGCGCCAGGCGCTGCTCAACGTCGTGTGCGACGTCGATACCAATGCGGGTGGCGACTGACGGGCAGCGTCGTGCGCTACGTCACTTGCGCTCGTCTTCCAGAGCCACGCCGATCACAAAGATAACGGCATAGTCTTTCTTCTCGCAGCCCTTGACCGCAGGCATCGTTGCGCTCGGAGCTACCGGAAACGCAGTCTTTTGGACGTTCGCCGGAGAGCCCTCGCCGGTCATCGATGTATAGCGCGCGGCGCGGCATGGCAAGTGCGTCACGTCATAGAGCGTCGCGTCGTCGCCGAGCTCCCAGGAACTATCTCCATCCGTACGCAGCAAACTTAACCCTGCTTGAAAAACTCGATGAGCAACCGGTTGACGGGTTCGGGCCTTTCGTACTGTACCCAATGGCCCGCGTCCGCGATCAGCTCGATGTGCATAGCGGGCATCAGCTCCCTGCAAGGGTCGACCCGCGCCGACACATCAGGCCACGATAGGTTATCCCGTGCACCGAATATCCCTAGCGTGGGTACTTTGATCTTCGGCAGTGCCTCGCGAGTAAGGCTACCCCCCGTGAACGGCTGTGTATTGAGGCGCTGGCGCGCGACGTTGTCGCGTTGAATGTCGATGGTCTCTTCGGTGATTGTCGCGTCATGCACAAACATCATCTGCATCAAATTGTGACGCAGGATCGCGCGCCGCTCGTCCTCGGGCGCCGGTTCAGGCGGCATTTTGCGAAGATTGAGACGGCTGCGGCCGGAGCCTGCGCCGGGTACGCTGCGCAGCCCACCCGGCGCGACCAGGGCGAGGCGCGAAACCTTTTCCGGCATGCGCGCCGTCAGCATCGTCGCGACCACGCCGCCGAACGAAAACCCGCACAGAAATACCGGCTTAGTCGCACCGCCAACACCGCGAAGCGACTCGCAAACGATTTCGACGTAATCGTGCAGCGTGATATCGCCGGGCACGGACGGTGAATCACCGTTGCCAGGCAGATCGTACGCGTGCACGGTGAAGTGTTCCCGCAACGCCGGAATGTTGCGAATCCAGTGCGTCTAGGACCCCGTGCCACCATGAAACATGATGAGCTCCGGCCCCTGACCTTCGATGTGGCAGGCAAGCGCCATCTTCTTGCTGACGTCGGACAAGCGGTCCTCCTCTCTTGTGAATTTGTCACGCTCACGCGGTGATGTCGAACTTACAATTTCTGGATGATGTTTTTCGCGTAGTCCCGCACCATCTGGTAGCCGCGCTGCAGCGGGAAGTTGCACATGAGCTGGCGCACGCCTTTGCGCTCCAGTTCGCGCACCTGCTCCAGCACTGCGGCCGGCTGGCCCACGATGCAAAAGCGCTTGATGACTTCAGGCGTGACGAAACGCCGCTCGTCCGCGGCCACGTAGGCGTTGTGGCTCTCGTGCATCATCTTCTGGCGTTCGGCGGCCGGCCGCGCCATGTGGAATTCGAGATAGTCCTTCCATATCGGCCGCAGAAACTCGGGCGGGTCCTCGCCGAATTCCAGGTGCCGGTCCATGGTGGAGTGCATGGCGGTCATGATGGCCGGGCCGTATTCATTGACGATGCGCTCGGAGTCCACCGCCTCGCCGGGGTCCAGCACCGCGAAATTCACCCGCGCCGAGAGGTGGAAGTTGTCCAGCGAGCGGCCGCTGCTCAAAGCACCTTTGCGGGCATTGGCCCAGATCTGGTCCAACGTGCCCCCACGCGGAATGTTCGTGGTGAGGCCGTCGGCGATCTCCCCGGCCAGCGCCTGTGCCTTGGGGCCGTAGCCGGCGAGGTACGGAGGAATGGGATCGCGCAGGTTGCGGTAACCCTTTTCGGTGAGCATGAAGCGGATGGCGTGCTTCTCGCCGTTGTGCTCGTACTCCGCCTCATTGCCGTCCAGCAGGTTGCGCACGGTGCGCACATAGACCTCGAAATTCTTCAGGGTCATGGGCTTCCTGCCCAGCAGGCGCATGCCCGTGTTGCCGGTGCCCATGGCCACGAAGCAGCGGCCCGGGGCGACCATGTTGAGGGTGGCCATGCCGGCGGCCAGCGTGGGTGCGAGGCGCAGTCCGGGCACTGCCACGCCCATGCCGAGCTTCATGGTCCTGGTGTGCTGCGCAGCGACAGTCAGAAACACGAAGGCGTCGGAGGGGATGAGGCCGCTGTCGGTGACCCACAGGTGGGTGAAGCCCAGCTTCTCCGCCTCCGTGACGTACTCCATTTCGTCGAGCTTGGCCCAGGTGAGTCCGAATTCCATGCAGCTTGCTCCTTGTTGATGGGCTGGCGTTTACACAGTTTAGGGCACCTCTAATAATTGCTAAATTTTACGACATGTTGTAAACGGAGCAAGAAGATATACGTTGTAAGGCGGATTCAAGTCTGAAGTGCAACCGCGTTATGATGCGAGTGTAGCTTCTTCCAGAAGACTTCGTGGGGTGTTTTGAAGCCGAGGCATTTTCTGGGGCGATGGTTGAGGTAGTGCATGGCGGCAGAGATGTCCTTTTGGGTGAT
>SHXF01000146.1 GCA_009693435.1 Betaproteobacteria bacterium
ACTTCCTCAACCAGGTCAAGTTCTGGGGTATCGCGCCCAGCTTCGCATTCGTCGCCGAACCGCAGACCAATGGTGTTGCCGAACGATTCAATAGGACACTCAAGGAGCAGGTCTTCCATGGTCGTATCTTCAAGAACCTAGCAGAAGTTCGTGTCGCCGTAGCCGAATTCAAGGATCGCTACAATTGCCATTGGCGTCTCGAGAAGATGGGCGTCATGTCACCTCTTGAAGTCCGCCAGGCTTACGCCATGCGAAAGGCGGCCTGAGTTGCAAAAGCGTGTCCAGACAATCGGAAGCGGTACAATCGTTGTTGCATGCGCCTGCGTGGCGGCGCAAATGGAGGCTCGAATGACTACCGAAAGAATGGTGCGTATCTTCGCAGGCGCGTTCGTTCTGGTTTCGATGCTGCTTGGTGTCAGCGCGAGTCCGCTTTTCCACAGCGTCCACTGGCTCTGGTTCACGGCATTCGTCGGCGCCAACCTGTTTCAGAGCGGCTTTACCGGGCTCTGCCCGCTGGAATCGATGCTGCGCAGGCTCGGAGTGAAAAGCGCGGGCACATGATGGTCCCGCGGGGCAGCGCGCAGGGTGCGCTCGCGTCGCTGGCGTTTGCCATCGCCCTCGCGGGCTGCCATGGCGACACAGCGCCGCCCACAGCATCCGGGCGTCCGCCAGAACTTCAGACCGGGTTGGCCGAGATGCGCCAGATCGACCTCGCCTACACAGCCGAAGCGGTCATCGAGGCGGTGCGCCAGTCCACTGTCGCGGCGCAGATATCCGGACGCATCGTGGATATCCGCTTTGACGTGGGCGACGCGGTGAAAAAAGGCGAGGTGATCGTGCGCATCGATGAGCGCGCAGCGAGCCAGGCAGTCGTGCGCAGCGAGGCGCAGGTGAGCGAAGCTGAGGCCGATCTGCGCAACGCCCGTGCCCAATACGAGCGCTCGCGGTCGTTGTTCGCGCAGAAATTCATCAGCGCCGCCGCCATGGACAAGGCCGAGGCGGAGCAAAAGGCGGCGCAGTCGCGCGTCGCGGCGTTGCTCGCCGGCGCGGGTCAATCCGCCACCGAGCGCAGCTTCGCGACCATCGTGGCGCCCTACAGCGGAATAGTTTCGGCGCGGCATGTGGAACTGGGCGAGATGGCGGCGCCGGGGAAGCCGCTCATGACCGGGTTCGATCCCGGCACGCTGCGCGTGGTGGCGAACATTCCGCAATCGCGCATCGCAGCGATCGGCCAGGGCGGCAAGGCCCGCATCGAAGTGCCGTCGTTGAACCGCTGGATCGATGCAACGAAACTTACCGTCGTGCCTGCGGCAGACCCGCGTACCCATACCACGCTGGTGCGGCTGGAATTGCCGGGCGTTGAGCGCGGCATTTATCCGGGCGTATTTGCCCGTGCCCACTTCGTCATCGGCAGCGCGACGCGTCTGCTGGTGCCGCGCGCGTCCATCGTGAGACGCAGCGAAGTCACCGCAGTGTATGTCGTCGGCGAGGACGGCCGGCCGCGGCTGCGCCAGATCCGCCTGGGAACGGCCTCAGACGAAAGCGCGATCGAAGTGCTGGCGGGGCTGCGTGCAGGCGAGCGTGTAGCGCTGGAGCCTGTGAAAGCCGGCATGGCAGCGCCGCAACCGGCACGCTGAAGCGCGCGGTCATGGGCATCTCCGGACGCATCGCGAAGTTCTTCCAGGACTCGCAGCTGACGCCGCTGATCGCGCTGGTTGCGCTGCTGCTGGGATTGTTCGCCGTGGGCATCACCCCCCGCGAGGAAGAGCCGCAGATCAACGTCACCATGGCCAATGTGTTCGTGCCCTTTCCCGGCGCCTCGGCGCGCGACGTGGAGACACTTATCGCCACGCCCGCCGAGCAGGTGCTTTCGCAGATTGCGGGGGTGCAGCATGTGTACTCGGTATCGCGTCCGGGGATGGCGGTGCTCACGGTGCAGTTTCTCGTCGGCGTCCCGCGCACCGATGCGCTGGTGCGCCTGTACGACACGGTGAATTCCAACCGCGACTGGGTCTCGCCCACCCTGGGAGCGCTCGATCCCATCGTCAAGCTCAAGGGCATCGACGACGTGCCGGTTGTGACCCTCACCTTCTGGACCGCCGATGCCGAACGCGGGGCATTCGAACTGGAGCGCATAGCGCACGCGGCGGAAGTCGAATTCAAGCGCGTGCCGGGCACGCGCGAGGTGCAGACCCTGGGCGGACCGGGGCGGGTGATACGCGTGGTGCTGGACGCCGATCGCATGAATGCCTTCAACGTGTCGGCGCTGGACGCGCGCAACGCGCTGCAGTTGGCCAATGTGTCTCTTCCGACCGGCAAGCTGGTGCGCGAGAACCGCGAAATTGTGGTGCAAACCGGCAACTACCTCGAGAGCGCCCAGGAAGTTCGCGATCTGGTGGTCGGAACGAGTTCGAACCGTCCCGTCTACCTCGCCGACGTGGCTGAAGTGATCGACGGACCCGACCAGCCAGCGCGCTACGTGTGGACGGGCACCGGCCCCGCGGGCGCGGCCAGAGGGATAGCCTTGTCAGGCGAGCATCCGGCGGTGACCTTGCAGATAACCAAAAAGCCCGGCGAGAACGCGGTGGAGGTGGCCGCCCGCATCCTCGCGCGCGCCGCAGAATTGCGCGGCACGGTGATCCCCGACGATGTGCAGATGACGGTGACGCGCAACTACGGCGCAACCGCCAATGACAAGGCGCAGCAACTGATCAGGAAGCTGATCTTCGCCACACTCTCGGTGGTGGCGCTGGTGTTCTTTGCCCTGGGACGCCGCGAAGCGCTGATCGTGGGACTGGCGGTGACGCTTACGCTGGCGGCGACCTTGTTCGCCTCCTGGGGTTGGGGCTTCACGCTTAACCGCGTGTCTCTGTTTGCGCTGATTTTCTCCATCGGCATCCTGGTCGACGACGCAATCGTGGTGGTGGAGAACATCCACCGGCATAGGGTGATCGAGAGCCGCCAGGTTGAAGGCGGGCAGATTGAGACTGCAAAGGATGAAAGCGGGCGACCCGCACAAGGCGCCGCGCGCCGGCCGCTGTCGGAGATCATCCCGCTCGCGGTGGACGAAGTCGGCGGGCCCACCATCCTCGCCACATTCACCGTGATCGCGGCGCTCCTGCCCATGGCATTTGTCTCGGGACTGATGGGTCCCTACATGAGCCCGATACCCATCAATGCAAGCATGGGCATGCTGATTTCGCTCGCGATCGCATTCGTGGTGACGCCCTGGCTGGCGCTGCGACTGCTGCGCAACGCGCCACACCATGACGAGTCCGCCGGCGGCTGGCTGGATCGCCTGTTCCGCCGTCTGCTCGGGCCGTTCGTGCTGGCAGAGCACGCGGCGCGCAACCGCATGCGCCTGCTGTGGCTGGTGCTGGCGCTGATAGCGTTTTCGGTGTCGCTGGCCGCGGTGAAGCTGGTGGTGCTCAAGATGCTGCCTTTCGACAACAAGTCCGAATTCCAGGTGGTGGTGGACATGCCCGCAGGCACGCCGGTGGAGATCACCGCGGCGGCATTGCGCGACATGGGGGCCTACCTCGGCACGGTGCAGGAAGTGACCGACTACCAGGCATACGCGGGCCTGGCCTCGCCGATCAACTTCAACGGACTGGTGCGCCAGTACTATCTGCGCACGCTGCCGGAAACCGGCGACCTGCAGGTGAATCTGGTGGACAAGGGCCTGCGGCACCGCAAGAGCCACGATATCGCTGCCGGCGTGCGCCCCCGGCTGGAGGAAATCGCGCTGCGCTGGAACGCGAAAGTGAAAGTGGTGGAAGTGCCCCCGGGCCCGCCGGTGCTATCGCCCATCGTCGCCGAGGTGTACGGGCCGGATGAAGCCGGACGCATACGCGTGGCCAAACGCGTGCGCGAGGCGCTGGCCGCCACGCCCGATATTGTTTCGCTCGATGACTCGGTGGAGGATGCCGCGCCGCGCATCCTGCTCAAGGTCGACCAGTCCAAGGCGTCGCTCCTGGGTGTGAGCCGGCGCGATGTCGTGGACACGTTGCGCCTCGCCCTGTCGGGCACGGATGTGACGCCGCTGCATGACGGGCAATCCAAATACGAGCTGCCGGTGCGGCTGCAGTTGCCCGCCGAACACCAGGGCGAACTGGTGGAATTTCTCAAGCTTTCGATCCGCACGACCGCGGGCGAACTGGTGCCGCTGTCGGAACTCGTCAAACCGGTGCGAAACGAGCGCGACCGGCCGATCTATCACAAGGACCTGCTGCCGGTGGTCTATGTGGTGGGCGACCAGGCGGGCCGCATCGACAGCCCGCTGTACGGCATGTTCGCCGCGCGCAGCAAGGTGGCCGGCCAGCCGCTGGATGAAGGTGGCACGCTGGGAGAGTACTTCATCAATCAGCCTTCGGATGCCTATCGCCAGTACGCAATCAAGTGGGACGGCGAATGGCAGATCACCTACGAGACTTTTCGCGACATGGGGCTTGCCTACGCGGTCGGCCTGATACTCATCTACCTGCTGGTGGTGGCGCAGTTCCGCTCCTACCTTGCGCCGCTGGTGATCATGGCGCCCATCCCGCTCACTGTCATCGGGGTAATGCCGGGGCACGCGCTGCTCGGAGCGAACTTCACCGCAACCTCGATGATAGGCATGATCGCGCTCGCCGGCATCATCGTGCGCAATTCCATTCTGCTGGTGGACTTCATCAACCTCAAGGTGGCCGAGGGCATGGACCTTGGCCCGGCGGTGATCGAATCGGCAATCGCGCGTGCCAAGCCGATTGCCCTTACCGGCCTTGCGGCGATGCTGGGGGCGAGCTTCATCCTGGACGACCCCATCTTCAACGGCCTGGCCATCTCGCTCATCTTCGGCATTCTGGTCTCCACGCTGCTCACTCTGGTGGTGATACCGGTGCTGTACTATGCAGCCTACCGAAACCGCCCTGCCAGCCTGCGGAAATCGACCTGATTCCGGCGGTCGCGGCTGAAATGTTGCCTGGTGCCCAGCCATGCTGATCAAGCCGGAAGGAGGAGGAATGGAACAGTGTGATGGACTGCCGTTGAGGTTGCGGCCACGGCTCGTCTCGAATCCACGTGGCATGCGGCGTATGGCGCAGGCGTCACTGGCGGCCGTCGCGCTGCTGCCGGCACTACTCGCCGTATCGCTGCCTGCGCTGGCGCAGTTTCCGCAAAAGCCGGTGCGCATCATCGTGCCGTTCGGCGCAGGCGGGCCGACCGACATCGTGGCGCGGCTGTTGTCGCAGGGACTCGCGGAAGCCTGGAAGCAGCCGGTGCTGGTGGAGAGCCGGCCGGGTGGCGGCGGCAACATCGGCACCGAGATGGTGGTGCGCTCGGCGCCGGACGGACACACGCTGGTGATCAATCCCGCGGGCCCGCTGGTAATCAACCGCTGGCTGTTCGACAAGATGCCGTTCGATGCGCAGAAGGATCTGGCGCCGGTTTCGCTGCTCGCATCCACGCCGCTCGTCATGTTTGTCACGCCCAATCTGCCGGTGAACAACCTGGCTGAGTTGTTCCGCCACGCAAAGGAAAATCCGGGAAAGCTCAACTTCGGTTCCGCGGGCATCGGCACCATGCCGCACCTCGCCGGCGAGATGCTCAAGTCCCAGGCGCAGGTCAACATCATCCACATTGCCTACAAGAGCGCGCCGCTGGCGGTGGCGGCGGCGATCTCCGGTGAAGTGCAGTTCACCTTCGATTCGCCGGTGACCTTGTCGCAGGCGAGGGCCGGCAAGCTGCGCGCCATCGCCGTGACCGGCAGCGCGCGCCATGCCGCTGCCCCGGAACTGCCGACCTTTGCCGAAGCCGGGCTGAAGGACTTTGCCGCCGCCGCCTGGTACGGACTGCTCGCCCCGGCCGGCACGCCGCGCGATATCATCAACACGATTCATGCCGAGGCGGCGAAAATACTGCTTGCCCCGGACGCCCGCGCGAAGCTCGCCGGGATCGGCTTCGAGTCGGTCGCGGGTGGTCCTGAGGCGCTGGCCGCGCTCATCGTGGCCGAGTCGGCGCGATGGGGCGGCGTGATCAAGGCGGCCGGCATCCGGCTGGAGTAGCGGGTTGCATCAAGGAGGGTATTGCCGATATGCCAGTCGCAGCCACAGCCACAGCGTTCGCTGACACCATGCGGCGCCGCGACATGCGCCGCGCCGGGTTTGCATTGCCCATGAGTACCGGCGATTCGCAATCCGCGGCGCGGCCACCGGCAGACGCGATGCCGGCGCGCTCGCGCGCACGGCGCTGGTTCGTGCCGCTCAGCCTAGTCGCGGAGGCCTTGTTCGCTTTCCCGATGGCGTTCCTGCCGCTCTTGTTGCACCACGCATGATTGCCTGCATCATCGAATTCGGCGTGAAGCCGGGCGCCGAGGAGGAGCACCAGGCGATCCTGAAGGAACTGATGGTCGAAGTGGCCACCATCGACGGCTTCATTTCCAAGGAAACCTTCGACAGCCGCAACAATCCGGGGAAGGTCATCACCGTCTCCTACTGGCGCGACGCGCTGGCGCTGGATGCCTGGATGAAAAACAAGCCGCACGTGCGCGCCATCCCGATCGGCAAGCGGCGGCTGTTTACCCACTACCATATCCAGATCGCCGAAGTGCTGCGCGACAACGTCTGGCAAGCCGGGGATTGACCATGCATCGTTCATTCGGCGTTCATTGCGCGGCGATAATCGCGGCGCTGCTGCTTGCCTCCGCTGCCGCGCCGGCGCAGGAATTTCCGTCGCGCCCCATCCGCATCCTGGTGCCATTTCCGCCGGGGGGGAGCGGCGACACGCTGACACGCCTGGTCGGCGTGAAACTCACCGAATCCTGGAAGCAGCAGGTCATCGTCGAGAACCGCCCCGGTGGCAACACCATCATCGCGAGCGAGTTGGTTTCGAAGTCGTCGCCCGACGGGCATACGCTGCTGCTCGCGGTGGATTCGACCATGACCATGAACCCCAGCCTGTACGCGAAGCTGCCGTACACACTGGCCGATTTCGCGCCCATTGCGCTGCTGGCGGAGCAATCGCTGCTGCTGTCGGTGAATCCGTCGAAAATCGCCGCGCGCAACTTCCAGGAATTCGTCGCCTATGCGAAGGCCCATCCCGGCAAGATCAATCTGGGCACCGGCGCGATCGTCTCCCAGGTGACCGTCGAACTGATCAAGGCGGCTGCCGGCATCGACATCGTCATCGTCCCCTTCAAGGGCGGGCCCGAGAGTCTGCAGAATCTGCTGGGCGGCAGTATCGAGGCGTCGCTGAGCGACATCACGCCCTACGTGCCGCATATCAGGGAAGGGCGGTTGCGGGCGATCGCGTTGAGCCGCGCCCGGCGCAGCGCGTCGCTGCCGGAGGTGCCGACCATCGCCGAATCCGGCTATCCCGAGATCGACGCGCATTCCTGGTTCGGCCTGTTCGCACCGGCCGCGACGCCGCCCGCAGTGGTGTCCAGGCTCAACGCCGAGGTGAACCGCATACTGCAGTTGCCCGACGTCTCGACGCGGCTGGCCGGCGTCGGACTGGAAGTCGCGCGCGGCTCGCCGGAGCAGTTCACCGCGATCATCCGCAGTCAAAGCGAAAAGATGTCGCGCGTGATCAAGGCGGCCGGGATACGGCTGGAATAGCATGCTGTTACGGTTCGCCCGGCAGCAACGGTTGTTTGCGCGGATTTGATTGACCAGACCTGCGCGATTCCGGACAACCCACTTATTACCGACAATAGCGTTCAACAAAAAACGTTCAACAAAAAGCGTTCAACAAATAGCGTTCAACACATAGCGTTCAACGCGGTTGAACGATGATGGCAATCCGCCTATACTGGAGTGCTTCGAACCGGGGAGGCGGATATGGACACCATGATTCTTTCGGGCAAACGGCAGGTGGTATTGCCCGCCGAGCTTTGCCGGCAGGTTGCTCTTGCGCCGGGTGCACGCGTCCGCGTCGAGTTGGCGCCGAATGGCGATGGCATCATCGTGCGTCCCGACTGTGCCGGAGAAAAGAAACCGGCGTCGGTGCTGTTCGATCGGATCGCCCGGCGCGGCAAACCTCTTGCAGTTGAAGATTTGCAGGGACTGGCGGTGGCGAAGAAACAGGGCAAGACATGATCGCCCTGGACACCAACGTTCTTGCTCGCGCCATTGCAGCGGAGATCGACGCCGACACCGTGACAAAAGCGCAAAGAAGGCGCGCCCAGGCTTTGTTGTCGTCGGGTCGTCAGCTCTTTGTGCCGATTACCGTGATCGAAGAACTCGAATCGGTGCTGCGGGGCGCATATGGCATGCCGCCCGATGAAATTGCCGACTTGTTTGCGGACATGCTCGCCGTCGAAAATCTGACCGTCGATCGAATCGGCGCGGTCAACCAGGCCATCGCCTGGTATCGCCGGGGGATGGATTTCTCCGACGCACTGCATCTGGCCCAATCCGGTCTTTGCACCGGTCTGGCAACTTTCGATAAGAAGTTCTCAAGTGCTGCCCGCCGCCTCGACCTGAAGCCCCCGGTGTCGGCGCCGGGCTGAATTCAATCCTGTTGTTTGCGCGGCTCGGCTTGATCAGACCTGCGCAATGGGATGGACCAGGGCGAAGCCCCTTCAACTACCTGGCCGGATCGGGAAGTGTTCCGGGGATCTCTAATTAGTGCTCGTCAGAAAACCCCTGTTTTTAATAAAACGGCCAGCCTAAATTGGCCGGGCACGACTATTTTTTTGGATTTAATTTCAGGCATCACTGGATTCACGGTTCTCTGAGGTAAATTTTCAAATTTTGGTCGAGCACATTC
>SHXF01000147.1 GCA_009693435.1 Betaproteobacteria bacterium
AATCACCCAAAAGGACATCTCTGCCGCCATGCACTACCTCAACCATCGCCCCAGAAAATGCCTCGGCTTCAAAACACCCCACGAAGTCTTCTGGAAGAAGCTACACTCGCGTCATAACGCGGTTGCACTTCAGACTTGAATCCGCCAGCACGTTTTACCGATAACTTGCGCAAAATAAGACCGTAATGCCAATGACAGTGTATATTTAGCAACTTCACCTCGTGCCGAGGTGATTAATAGAGGTCCCCTTAATGGAACATTCAAAATGGGTTCATTAGACAAGCATACAGGCCAACACTAACACCGTCATTCCGGCGCAAGCCGGAATCCAGCGCGTATCATAATGCAAAGCATCTATCTTGATCCTTCGGATCGGATTTACGTACTGGATTCCGGCCTACGCCGGAATGACGGGTGTGGGGCAGATGTTGTTTAAGCGCCTGTCACGCTTCAGGATTTCATCGGTGTGCTGTTCGCTCCGATACTACGGTCGATAGGCTAGCCGATGGGCATTGGCGTTGTCGAACCAGGCGCAAGAAGCTTGTACTTTCCGGCCAACTCGGGCCGCAGAAAAATGTAGATTGAGACCCGATCCGAGTATAGGAATTTGTACGCAGGGGCGAGCGGGGCAAAGAAGCCGTCATCCCCCGTGAATCGCCGGTACCAAGTGCACCTCGCTATCCGGACGGATCGGAGCGAACCATGCATCCTGAAAGATCTCACCATCGATGGCAATGGCATAGCCACCGACGCCTGATCTATTCAATCTTGATATTGAGCTGCTTTACCTGCTGCACTATCTCCGCATACTCGCGCACCATCGTTTCCCTTAGTTGCTCGGGGGTCATGTGCTCGGCCGGTTGAGCTCCCTCGGCCTCGAGCTTTTGACTCATCTGCGGTGCATGCATCCCGCCGCTCACCACGCGATTGATGGCGGCGATGATCGCGCGTGGTGTTCCCGCCGGCGCATGCAGACCGTAGCGATTGGTGATCTTGAAACCTGGAAAACCCTGCTCGGCGGCCGTTGGCAGGTCCGGCATTGACGGTATGCGCGTAAGGCCCAGGGCGGCCAACGCGCGTAGCTTGCCGGTTTTTATCGCAGCGGTCGCAGCCATCGAGCTCCCGACCGCCATATTGATTTCGCCGCCCATAGCAGCGAGGATGGAGGGAGCACTGCCCTTGTAAGGTATAAACATCCATTGCGCGCCGGAGAGCTGCGCCAGCCGTTCCATGCCGAGATGTACCGTCCCGCCTATCCCTGTTGATCCCGCGTAAGTTATCCTGCGGGTTGCCGAATACGCGACCAGCTCCTTGATCGATTTGACCGGCATGTTCAGGTTCACCAGGAGGACGTAGGGCTGAGCGGACGTGGGCACGATGTGCTCAAACGCCTTGAGCACGTCGAAGGAAACGCGCTTCGTTGCACCCATAAGCATGAGGGCGTCACCCAGGCTGAGCAGCGTGTAACCGTCAGGCGCCGCTCGCGCGACCATTTCTACTGCGATTACCCCGCCGCCGCCAGGCCGACTGTCGACGATGGCATTCTGGCCCCAGGCATCGGTCATCATCTGGGCGACTGCGCGCGCCATCATGTCGCCACCCGCGCTAGGAGACCCCGAAATGATGATCCGGATGGGACGAAGCGGATAGCCGGCGGGCTTGTCCTGCGCGACAGACGCGCCGCTGTACGCGAGCACGGCGCTCGTGAGCCCATAAGCCAGGATACTGTTCATGCCATTCATGGATACGCCTCCGCCGAGGACTATAGCATGCGAATAAAAAGTGACGAGGCCTTGGTTGCTCATCGCTGCCCTCACGTCCGGTATGCCGGTCATCTTCTGAACCGCTGTCGCCAGCTTATCGATGACTGCTTTAGGCGTGGCGGCGGGTGCATTGATGACGCTCAGCCTATAGAATGCCGGTCAGCGGGCTGCAGTGAGTAGCGACGGGCGACTATGACTGACGACATGAGGGGAATCGTGCGGAAACTGATGGGTGCTTTCATCGTGTGCTTCGGACTCTGTATGGTGGAAGCATCGGCTCAGGCGTATCCCGTCAAGCCTGTGCGCGTGATCCTCGGAACCGCGGCAGGCGGCAGCGGCGACATCTCAGCTCGCATGCTCACGCAAAAAATGGTCGAAAGCCTGGGGCAGCCGATCATCGTCGAAGCCCGTCCTGGTGCGGGCGGAGCGATCGCAGACGAGGCCGTCGCACGATCACCGCCGGACGGCCATACGCTGCTTTATGCGGCGGGCGCCATTGCGACGTTGCCTGCGTTGCGCGCCAGGCTGCCGTACGACGTTGAGCGCGATTTCGCACCGATCTCGCTGGTCGTGCTCACTGTGTTCACCATTGCGGTGCACCCTTCGGTGCCAGTGCGGGACGCCCAGGGGCTGATAGCGCTTGCACGGACGCGGCCTGGGCAGCTCACGTTCAGTTCACCCGGCATCGGCTCCTCGGGACATCTCGCAGGCGAGGCCTTCGTCATGATGGCGGGCGTGAAGATTCTGCACGTTCCGTATAAGGGCGCACCCGAGGCCATCGTCGGCGTCGTGGCGGGTGAAATCGACGTCGGTGTGCCGTCCGTGACCGGCGTGCTGCCTTTCGTGAATCAGGGAAAGCTGAAAGTGCTGGCAGTAACCACCTTGAAGCGTTCAGCGCTGATGCCCTCGGTACCGACGCTCGACGAATCCGGTCTGCGGGGGTATCAACGTGCCGGGTGGAACGGCTTTCTCGCACCGGCAGGCGTCCCGCGGGAGATTATCACGCGGCTCAACACGCTGATCGTGAAAACCGCCAACGCGCCCGAAATGAGGGAAGCGATGGTGAAGCGGGGCTTTGAAGTGCAGACCAACACGCCGGAGGAGTTCGCGGCGTTCATCCGCAGTGAGCGTGCGCAGAACGCGAAGCTCGTGAAGTTCGCGGGCATCAAGATCGAATAACGGAGGAGAGTGAACATGGCAAGACGTGTGGAATACGTTTCCGTGGAAGAAGCCCGGCGTCTGGGGCGCGAATTCGGTATCGGCGAAGCGCAGGCGAGTCGCAGCGCTTTTCGCATGCTTGCGAACCATCCCGACCTCGTGAAGCACGTCTATGGATTGCTGACGATGCTTGCCAGCCGCAACAAGCTCCCGTCGCGGCTGCGCGAGCTCATCATCATGCGCCTCGCATGGAGGGCGGGCAGCGAGTACGCCTGGTTCCAGCATTACCGCATCGCGACGCAGGCCGGGGTTACTTCCGGGGAGATCGTTGCGGTACGCGATTGGAGGAAATCGGATCTCTTCGGCCCGGCAGAGCGGGCGGTACTCGCGGCGGCCGACGACACTTGCGAGCGGGGGAAGATTTCCGACGCCGTGTGGGCGCAATGTACGCAGGAGCTCAAGGAGCCCGCCGTGCTCGTGGAAATGGTCGTCGCGATCGGGAACTGGACGATGTTCGCGCAGTTGCTCCAGTCACTCGAGGTCCAGATCGAAGAAGGTGCCACGCCGTGGCCACCGGATGGCAAGGCGCCAAAGTGATGCAGTGGATCGGCGCCGGCATGAAAAGCAGAGAGGCCGCTGCACTTGTGCTTCTCATGCTGGGATGGCAAACAGGTGCCGCAGCGCAGAGCAGCCCCGGCCGTGACTATGATTACCCAAACAAACCGATCCGTATGTTGGTTGGCGTGCCACCTGGTGGAAGCACGGATCTGGTGGCACGAATTGTTGCAAGCGAGTTTCTGAAGACCTTTGGCCAGTCAGTCATCATTGATAATCGGCCCGGCGCCGGACATTCGATCGCTTCTGCGATCGTGGCGAAATCGGCGCCGACGGGCTATACCCTGCAAATGGTCAACGCTAACCACACTCAGAATCCGTTCTTCATCGAGAACTTACCGTATGACACGCAACGAGATTTCACGCCGATAACGCAAGTTGTAACGCAGCCGCTTGTCCTGATAGTCAATGCGTCACTGCCGGTGGCGTCGGTGAAAGAGCTGATCGCTATGGCCAAAGCGAAGCCCGGTACGCTGTCTGGCGGTACCGCCAGCGCCGCCGGTGCGGGCGCGCTGACAATGCTGATGTTCAAGCTGCGCAGTGGGACGGACTTTGTTATCGTGCCGTACAAAGGGGGTGGGCCGACGCTCAATGCACTGATCAGTGGCGAGGTCCAGTTCTACTTCGCGAGCGTGACTACATCCTGGGGCGCAATCAAGAGCAGCAGGGTCAAGGTACTCGGCACCTCGAGCACGAAGCGTATGTCTTCCATGCCCGAAGTACCGACGCTGCTCGAGTCGGGACTGGCCGGTATAGAATTTGCACCGTGGGATGGCATGGTAGCGCCCGCAAAGACGCCGCGTACCATCATTGACCGGCTGTACCGGGAAGTCTCGAGGCTGCTGAAGCTGTCGGATGTGTTGGCAAAACTGTCGGAAGCCGGCTCCTATCCAATCGGCAACACGCCCGATGAATTTGCCGCTGAGATCAAGCGTCAGATGGATGTAGTTAGCCGAGTCCTCAAAACGGAAAAATTCTAACGCGAGTAAGAGTGCCTGAAGGGCACTACTGCGGCTTGATGCCCGCCCTGCGTGCAAGCTCGGCAATGCGCGTGATCTCCGCGTCGACGAACCTGTCGAAATCAGCCGGCGTGGTGGGGAACGCGTCCACGCCGAGCATTGCGTAGCGACTCTGAACGTCGGGCACCTTGAGCGCCGTCAGCACAGTGCGGTTAAGCTTGTCGATGATGGGCCGCGGCGTCCTGGCCGGCGCGAACATCCCACCCCACGATTCCCAGAAGTAACCGGGTAGGCCCGCCTCCGCTACCGTCGGCGTATCGGGATAAACCGGCGTGCGCCGTCTGCCCGTGGTGGCGAGCGCGCGGAGCCTGCCTTCCTGTAGCGGGGTGCCCACCGTCGACGGCGCCGACATCAGCAACTGCACGCGGGCGGTCATCGTGTCGAAAACTGCCTCTGCTATGCCTTTGTAAGGGACGTGTACGATGTCGATCTGCGCCGCCGCCTTGAAAAGCTCCGCCGCGAAATGGGTGGCGCTGCCGACACCCGCCGAGCCGAAGTTGAGCTGACCGGGTTTCGATTTGGCGAGGGCGATCAGCTCCTGAACGCTTTTGACGCCCAGCGAACTCGGCACGGTAACCACGTATGCTGAGCTGTATATTCCCGTGATTCCTGCGAGGTCCTTGCGCGGATTGAACGGGAGCTTTGCGTAGAGCGCCGGGACCACTGCATAAGAGGCCGACACTACCAGTAAAGTGTGTCCGTCGGGAGTCGCTTCCGCTACGATTTTCGTGCCCGTCGTTCCGCCCGCACCCGGTCGATTGTCGACGATGCCCTGCTGGCCGAGCAGTTCCGTCAGCTTGGCCGCAAGAATGCGTCCGATGGCGTCGGGTGGCCCCCCTGACGTAAAACCGCTGACCAGACGTAGAGGCCGCCACGGAAAGGTCGCCGCGGAATCAGGAGTGGCTGCGCAAAGCGCCGCGGTGCTGCTGACACAGCAAACCGCGGCAAGCGGAACTATCGTCCTTAACATGAGGGATTCCTCCAGCAGACTTATTGATCTTTTCATAATTCGTGACAAACCCAATCCGTTCGCCCTGAGCTTGTCGAAGGGCTACGGGGCTTCGACAGGCTCAGCCCAAACGGTGTAATGTATTTAGGAAAGATCAATAAATGGGGAAAATAGAAATCGGTCAGGCGTTGACCCGTTGCCAATGGCGGCGTAGCTGCGCCAGCATCGCGTCGGGCGTACCGTTGTTGTCGATGACGACGTCGGCGCGAGCGATGCGCTCGGCATTCGAGAGCTGGGCGTCGAGCCGGCTCTCCACTGTCGGCAGCGGAATGTGGTCGCGCGCCATCGCGCGGGCGATGGCGACCGGGCGGTCAACGATGTTCACCCAAACTTCGTCTCCGATGTCCTGCCAGCCGGCTTCGAACAGCACTGCGGCCTCGAGCACGATGACTCGTGCAGTACCGGCAGTCCGCACATGAGTAATCTCGTCTGCGGCCAGCGCGCGTATGGCAGGCCATACGATGTCGGTCAGTTTTTTCAGTTCCGCTGGCTTGCCGAACACCTTGCCGCCGAGCACCTTGCGATCGATCCTGCCGTCGGCTGCCACCACATCCCGGCCGAAGGCCGCCACCACCTGCGCATGGGCGGGCGAACCCATCTCGTAGCTACGATGACCGAGCACGTCGGCATCGATGACGTGCGCGCCCTGCTCCTTCAGGAAGCGCGCCGCTGTGGACTTGCCGGACGCCAGTCCGCCGGTAAGGCAAATCACCTTAGCCATGGTTCACCTGTGAGCGTCGTGCATGGATGCCTTATTAGGTTCATCAAGCTCTCGTGTGGGTGATAAATCACCATTGTCGTTCCCGCGCATGCGGGAATCCATAACACAGTGCCATAGGGCGCTCCCTATGGATTCCCGCCTGCGCGGGAATGACAGAGTTACTTTTGTATTCTTTGCCGAGTGCCGTGGCATTCACATCTGTATCTACAGCAAAGTCTGAGGTCCTCCCAAAATCTAGCGACGCTTTGCGCCAGCATTTTTGCTGGTCGTTTTAGTCCCTGTCCGCTTATTATTGATCTTTTCATAATTTGTGACAAACCCAATCCGTTCGCCCTGAGCTTGTCGAAGGGCTACGGGGCTTCGACAGGCTCACCCCGAACGGTGTAATGTATTTAGGAAAGATCAATAACTGTTGATTTGTCACGCACAGCAGTCTTTCGTGCCGAAAGTGTCGATGTAGACTCGCTACGCCTTGCCTTGGGTGTGGCGTCGCGCGCGGGTGCGAGCCGGCTGCGCGTTCCGCCTTCGGACATGCAATGGCCGCCGCCCTGATAGATGTCCGCAGGCGAGGTTCCCGCAGGACCGTCGCGCTTGAGGACTTCATCCACGTACTGTTCACTGCGATCTTGCGGCCGATAGCCTAGCCGATGGGCATTGGCGTTGTCGAACCAGGCGCGGGCGTTGTCCGAAATGCCATACACGACTTCGAAGCGCAGATCCGGTTGTTCGATGCCGATGGTGACCAGCTGAGCCATGTCGCGCGCACTGATCCAGATGGCGAGCCGGCGCCGGTCAATCGGCTCTGAATTCACGTTGCCTATGCGCATGCAGAACATCTGCATGCCATAGCGGTCGGCGTAGAGACTGGCGAGCGCTTCGTTGAACACCTTGGATACGCCATAGCGACTGTCCGGCTTGGGATAGACGCGGTGATCGATAACCTGATCGCAGCGGTAAAACCCGACTGCATGATTCGAAGTCGCGACCAGGAATCGCTTGACCCCGTTTCTGCGTGCCGCTTCCAGCGCATTGTAGAAACCAACGATGTTTGCGGAAAGAATGTGCTCCCAGTCGTGTTCGCCCGACTGCCCGCCAAAATGCACCACGGCATCCACACCCTTGGAAACCCTCAGCATGTCGGAGAGTTTGCTGATGTCCGCGCGCATAAAAGTCTCGCCGGGCTGCAGGTTACGGATCGGCTTGTTATCCGACAGCCGCAGCTTGTACTTTCCGGCCAACTCGGGCCGCAGAAAGGTACCGATGCGCCCGGCGGCGCCTGTCATCAGGATCGTCTTCATAGTCAGAACCAATTCTGTTTGTCGACAATGTTGCGCAGCGGTTTGCCCTGCATAAACCGTCGCGTGTTATCCAGAATAATTTCGTAGCGCCGCTCGTTGACGTGCGGCCCGAAGCCTGCCATGTGCGGCGTGATGATGACGCCCGGCATGGTCCACAAGGGGTGTTCCGCGGGCAGCGGTTCGGTCTCGAACACGTCAAGGCCCGCGCCCGCGATATCGCCGTCTTCAAGCGCGTTCGTCAGGTCGTCGAGCCTGACGGTTTTACCGCGGCCGATGTTGATGAAAAACGCGGTGGGCTTCATGCGGCGGAACCGCGAGCGGTCGAAAAACCCTTCAGTGGCGGGCGTGTGTGGAACGGTCAGGATAACGAAGTCCGCCCTTGGCAGCAATTCGTCCAAATCTTCCGGGGGGTGCAGTTCTGCCACGCCGGTCGGCGGGCTTTCGCGACGCGCATCGGTTCCGATTACGCGCATGCCAAATGCACTGGCGAGTCGAGCGGCTTCCGCCCCGATGCCGCCCACACCCACGATGAGCGCAGTTGCTTCGGCCAGCGCGACGACGCCGGTATCCCTGGGCGGACGCGCCCACTCACGCCGCAGTTGCTGCGGAAAAAAACGCTGCATGCCGCGGCTGAAATTGAGCACATACATCATGATGTGCGCAGCGATATGGTCGTTGTAGATCTCCCGGAAGTTTGTCACCACCACCGGATGTGCAATCAGCGCAGGGTAGTAATAGCCCGCCGGTGGCGCGGCATGGGGCGCCTGAATCCAGCGCAGCTTTTGCGCCTTGGGCAGCAGTTCCGGCGTCAGCGTGCCAAACGCCGCATCGGCATCCCGGATAGCCGCCTCGGCATGCGGGAGGTCTTCGCTGACGACTACAGAAATTTCTGCTACCGTGACAGCAAGTCGCTTGGCCCATTCTCGTGTGAATTGGGTTTGCGGCGGCAACATGACAATCTTCACGAAATGACTCCTCTGTGACTTTCGAATTTGCGAATTCTAAATGATAACCAACGCTGCAACTCGTCCGTTGTTATTTGATTCACACGCCCATCTGGTTGCCGATGACCAAATGCGTTATCCGCGCAACCCGATGCAGCGCGCGGCGGACGCGCCGTATCGGCCGCCGGGAGAAATAGGCA